>CACWSI010000005.1 GCA_902763555.1 uncultured Erysipelotrichaceae bacterium
TGCGACACTCGGTAGCACTTCCTGGGAAGTCGCCACTGGCTTCAAGAGTGGTGGTTCTATGACCTACACAATTAATACCGCTTCTAATGGTAAGTCTGACGTTGACGTTTACTTAGCCTTAGGCGAAGTCAAAAACGTCCCAATCGATAACCTTATCGACTTCATCACTATCAAGATTAATGGCTTAGCTGTTAAGACCGTTGACTTTGACCTTCCAACTAGTGGTGAATTGCAACAATTAGTGCTTAAAAATACCAACCTCATTAAAGGTGAAAACACATTAGAATTTGCCACTTCCGTTAGTGATGGAAGTGATAACTTCATTATGCCAGCTATCGCCGCTGTCACATTCATTACTGACGTTGCTTTAGCACAATAACCCAATCATTAAAAGAGGGCTGCTTCTCGCGGCCCTCTTTCTTTTGCTCTTTTTTACTACTTTTCCTTGTAGTGGAAGAAACCTATTTTATTTAATAAATAACAGCCCACTAATAAGGTGGCTTGGGCAATGATATTAACTACTTCCTCAATCCAGTTAGCAGCGGTTACACTTAAGTTCATCTTTGTAGATAAAGGCTTCATTGCGCCCATGACCATTAGGCCAATGAAAGAGATGATAAATAACACTAGGCAAAACCATTTCTTGTTCTTAACGGCTAAAAAGCACAAAGTCGTAGCGATCATAATTTCACCAATGACTAGCATTGCGATAAAGGCTACGCTGCCATCAACTTGCTTCGCAGGTGTGGCTAAAACCACTAAAGATAATAATGGTAATGCGCTTACCGCTACTATAGCATCGTTTTCTTTCTTTTTATTAAATAATAAAGATATTAAACCAACACCAATTAAAACAAAACCAAGAGATTGGGTTGGCATAAACATCACATTGAATGGATAAAAGTCACAGACATTTAATGATAATAATATCTTCCAAATAGCTTTAAATAATCCTGCGGTTAGACTAAGTGTCACACCAGAACAAAGCATTACTGCGAATGGCTTTTTTAAAACATTAAACATATTAAGTCCACAATACCCATGATCAAAGAATAATCTTCAGCAAAATGTTCGCCCATAATATCACCTACGTCAATCACTATTATTATATTAAGAAATGAATTATCAAGTAAGTGAATAGAGTTTTATACAATAATTGAGATATAATAAAACCAATAAAGAATACATATGAATTTAGCTAAAAGTATCATCAAGATATTAATTAAAGTCGCTTTAGTAGTAATGGGTGTTTTAGGCATTGTTTTAACCGCTCAATCATCAGAGTTCATGGGTGGTGGATCAGTGTTCTTCTTTTTCACTGTTCAATCAAACATCTTCATCATGTTGATGGCGCTTATCTTCCTAGTTAACGAAGTAGAAGTGCTTATTGCTAAAAAGAGTTTTATTAACCAAGTATTACTTCATATCAAATATGTCGCTACTATAGCGATTACAATTACATTCTTAGTGTTCTTTACAATGCTTGCACCAATAATGGGTGTGGATTATTTATTATCGTTTAAGAACTTCGCGTTACACGCGATTGTACCTATCTTAGCCATAGTGGATTTCTTCTTATTTGATAAAGACATTCAGCTCACTTATAAAAGTTCTTTATTAGCCACTATAGCGCCTATTTGCTATGTTGCATTTGTTTATATCGGTTCAATATTTAAAATCCAATACACCAAGGATCTCTATTATCCATATTTCTTCTTAAATGTGGACACTAATGGATTCTTCTTTGAAAAAGGCACAATGGGTATTATCCCTTGGATTATTATACTTTTAGGTTTCATAATTGGACTAGGGTGCTTGTTCTGCCTATTTATGAAGCTAAGACAAAAAGCAGGTAATAAAAAGCCATCTAACTAATAGATGGCTATTTCTTTATTTATTTCAATATTTATTGTTCGATTTTAAGAATGTTATCAAAACCAGACATCGTAAAGACATCCAAGACATTTTCATTTGGATGACGGATAATGACTTCACCTTTATCCCCTATAGTTTTGCGTGCCGCTAATAAGACACGTAAACCAGCGGAAGAAATATAGTTAACTTTAGTGAAATCAAAAACTAAAGAATTGATATTGTTTAATGAATCACATATTTGATCATTTAATTCAGGTGCAGATGTGCTATCGATACTTCCATCGACTGCAACGAAAAGTTCATTACCTGAAAGTTGCTTTGTCACATTCATAAAATCTATCCCCCTCTTAATGAAAGAAACTTTATATTTTTATTAAACACGCGCATACACAAAAAGTCAAAAAGTAATTTGAATCAAAATAAGAATAAAGATTATCTATAAAGTCACCCTAATCCGGATGGCTTTTTATTTATTTCTAATAAAAAGTTTTCTATAATGAAATCAAAGATGGAAAACTTCAATTTACTTCAGATTACCACGCTTAAAGGTGCAACTTTTTACTTAGACAATACAATGACTGTGAGACAAGCTTTTGAAAAGTTTGCATATCACAAATTTACTGTTGTTCCTGTCCTAGATGGGAACGGTCATTATGTTACTTCCTTATCAGAAGGTGACATCTTAAGATTCATCCACGCTAGTGGTGGCTTTAATCTCGCTTTAGCGGAACAAACAAACATCTTAGAAATTGAAAGATATCGTCCATATAATGCTGTCTCAGTAGACGCTACTTTAGATGAACTCTATGCTCTTGCGTTATCACAAAACTTCATCCCAGTCGTGGATGATAGAGAAGTCTTTATTGGTATCGTTAAAAGAAGAGATGTCTTCATCTATTTAAAGAAACAAATTGATAATAAATAACTAAGAGGAAATAAATATGCTCTTCATTAAGAAATGGTATTATCGCATTTACCAAAAAGTTTTAAAAATTGCGATGTGTTTTATGGACTGGAAAGAGCCTCAACTTTTAGAAGGTGAAGGCGCTGATAAATAGAGTTTTAGTGGTTACTGATAAAGGCTTAATGAGCATTCACTTATTAGATCCATTATTTGAGCAACTTAAGGCACACGGTATTGAATATTTTGTCTATGATGGCGTTCAACCAAACCCCACAATTCCTAATATAGAGCATTGTCGAGATATGTATTTAGATAATAACTGTGAAGGTATTATTGCCTTTGGTGGTGGTTCTCCAATGGATTGCGCTAAAGCTGCAGCCGCAAGAGTGGCTAAACCAAAGAAATCAGTAAGAAAAATGAGAGGGTATTTAAAGGTTGGTAAAAAGCTTCCTCCGTTCTTTGCGGTGCCAACAACCGCCGGTACAGGTTCTGAAACAACGGTGGCAGCAGTTGTAACTGATCCAGAAACTCATGAAAAGAATGCTATTTCTGATCCATGCTTAAGACCTAAATATGCAGTTTTAGATCCCGCTTTAACAATAGGCTTACCTCCACATATCACATCCACAACAGGCATGGATGCGATGACTCATGCTGTAGAAGCCTATATTGGTAAAAGCAATGTGAAGTCCACAATTAGATATGCAGAAGATGCTACAAAACTAATTCACGATAATTTAGAAAAAGCTTATAACAACGGTAAAGATATGGAAGCTAGAGAAAATATGCTAAAAGCATCTTTCTATGCTGGTAGTGCTTTTACAAGAGCGTTCGTCGGCTATGTACACGCTATCGCACATAACCTAGGTGGTTTATATAACACTCCTCATGGTCTAGCTAATGCTGTTATTCTTCCATATGTTTTAGATTGGTATGGTTCCTCAGTTTATAAGAAGTTAGCGAAACTCGCTGATATCATTGGTATCACTAAAGAAAACATGAGCAATGAAGAAAAGGCTAAGGCCTTTATTGCTGAACTTAGAAGAATGAACAAGGCAATGAATATTCCAGATAAATTCGACTTCATTAAAGAAGAGGATTTACCAACACTCATAAAGCGTGCACTTAAAGAAGGCAATCCAGGTTATCCAGTTCCAAAAATCATGGATGAAAAAGAATGTGAAAAAGTCATTCGTTCATTCATGAAATGATGTTATAGTATTTCAGTTATGAAAAAGAAAGCCAAAGTCACAATAATTGTTGTGTCCGCTTTAGTGGGCTCATTAGTGGTCACCGCTAGTGTTCCTTTGATGGTTGATGCAGTTAAAACAAATAGCCTAAACGCAGATTATTCCTATTTAAGAAATGATGCTAATTATAAAGATAAAGTAGAAGTCACAGGATTAGAGTTAGTTACTCAACACGTTTCATGTGGCTACGCTACGATCGAAATGATTTCTGGTTTCTATGGTAACAAGGTTACTGAAGATGATTTAGATTCTCGCAATAGTGCGGTTTCCACTCAAACATCTAAAGGTTTCTTAGATGAAATAAATAAATCTATTCCATCACATAACTTTATTAAACGTTCTTATTTAAAACATGACGCTTTATTAAAAGAAGTTCATGACGCGATTAAAGATAATAAGCCAGTAGCCCTCGAATGGGCGGCTAAATATGAAAACGAATGGACTCTTCATTTCTCAGTAGTAAGCGCTATTGATTTAGCTAATGACAAAGTCACCATCTATAATCCATATGGCTATATTGAAAATATTGAAGTAAAAGAGTTTGTTGATCGTACATCTTTTAAGGACTATAAAGGTATGCCATTATTCTATAATTACGCATTCGCTTTTGGCATGTTTGATAAGAACACAATTTTCTACGCAAAGTAACTTGTTTTGTTAAGAATCTTAAAATAATCACTCTATTGGGTGATTTTTTCATTTACTTATATATTTGATACCTTATAATAAATAGGCATAAAGAATATACCGAAAGGAAGTAAAAGGTATGAAATATATTACCGTATTAGAAGCTAGTGAAAAATGGGGAATTAATGAAAGAAGAGTTCGTGCTCTTTTAAAAGAGCAGAGGATTGAAGGCGCAATTCTTAAAGGCCATAAGTACTTTATACCGGAAAATGCACCAAAACCATTAGATCGCAGAATCAAGGGACAAAGGCTCTTTGAAGATTCTCCTTTAAAAGATATAAATTTTGACTTCAAGAATTACCGTAAACAATTTCCAACAGATGATGGATACTTTGGTCGTTACGGGGGTAGCTTTGTCCCTCTTAAATTACAAAAGGCCATGGACGAGATTTACTATGGCTATCAAACAATTGCTAAATCATCTAAATTCATCGCTGAACTTAGAGAGATTAGAAAGAATTATCAAGGTCGTCCTACACCTGTGTATCACTGCCAAAACTTATCAAATTACTTAGGACGTGTACAGATTTACCTCAAAAGAGAAGACCTTAATCATGGTGGTGCACATAAGTTAAATAATGCGATGGGCCAAGCCTTATTAGCTAAGTATTTAGGCAAGAAAAAACTCATTGCCGAAACAGGCGCTGGTAGTCATGGTTCTGCAGTCGCTATGGCGGCAGCATACTTTGGTTTAAAGTGTGATATTTATATGGGCGAAGTTGATATGGAAAAACAAGCGCCTAACGTTAAACGTATCGAAGTATTAGGCGCTAGAGTGGTACCAGTTAAGTTTGGTACAAGAACATTAAAAGAAGCAGTGGATGCCGCTTTTGAAGCATATATGAAAGAATATAAAGACGCATTCTATGTCATCGGTAGTGCCGTTGGTCCTCATCCATATCCATTAATGGTCAGAGACTTCCAAGAAGTCATCGGTAGAGAAGCCAAAGAACAATTCTTAGAAATGACAGGTGAATTACCAGATATTGTTACCGCTTGTGTTGGTGGTGGAAGTAACGCTATTGGTATGTTTGAAGCTTTCTTAGACGAACCAGTTAATATCGTTGGTGTTGAAGCCATGGGTACTGGTAAAGAAATTGGTAAAAATAGTGCCACTATGACATTAGGCAAAGAAATGGTCTTACATGGCTTTAATTCATATGTTCTTCAAAATGAAGATGGTACAGCGGGTGATGCTTATTCCATCGCTAGTGGATTAGACTATCCAGGTGTTGGTCCAGAACATGCTTTCTTAAAAGATATCGGTCGTGTTAAATACGAATCAATCACTGATGATGAAGCCGCAGAAGCCTTCTTCTTATTATCAAGATTAGAAGGTATTATCCCTGCCATCGAATCAAGTCATGCTTTGGCATATGCGATCAAATGCGCTAGAAATATGAAGAGTGGTTCCATTCTTGTTAATTTAAGTGGCCGTGGTGATAAGGATATGGATTTCATGTTAGAGAAATATCCTCACATGTTCTTGGACGCAAAATAGCTTTTATATAATAAAATCCTTTCAAAGAGGGCTACTTCGGTAGTCCTTTTTGTTGCATACGCGCTTACAAAGTGGGAAACTAATAACGAGGATTTAATCTATGAAAAAAATATTAGCTCGTTTAGCGCTTATTTCTTTTGCGCTCATTACTGCAGCTTGTGGTAATAAAGGCTCATCATCTGAGACTTCTTCTTCAGTGGAACCATCTATTTCTTCTGACACGTCTATGCCAAGCTCAAATAGCTTAGCCCCTTCTAGTTCTGATCCTAAGATTGTTGATAATCAATTATCCGCGTCAAACGGACTTAAAGTTTACTTTAAAGAACAAGGTGCTAGAATCGATAAAATCGAATTTGATGGAAAACAAATCGCTAAAGATGGTTTTACCGTTGGTAGAGTCGCTAATCGTATCGCAGGTGGTAAATTCACTTTAAATGGTACTCAATATAGTGTTACCAAAAACGATGGTAATAACTCTCTTCATGGCGGTGGTAGATCATGGCAAGGACCATTTGCCATAACAAACTGGAAGAAAGAAGAACAAACAATTAATTCAATTAAGTATTCTATCGTTTCGCAAGATAAAGATAATGGTTATCCAGGTGAAATGAAGATGTTTGTGACATATACACTTTCTGAGACTGGTGAATTGTCAATTGAATATAGTGCGACAACTACACAAGATACACTTTGTAATCCAACCAACCACCTATTCATTGATATCAATGGTAGTCGTAGTTATTCCAATGTTAAATTACAAATTGCGGGTAGTAATTACACACCATTAGACAACAATAAAATTCCAACAGGTGAAGTTAAATCAGCTGCTGGCACAAAGTTTGATTATATTGATGAAAAAGCTTTCAAGAGTAGTGAGAGCTATGATGATAACTATGTTCTAGATAAAGAAAAAGGTGCATTTGGCAAGGCCGCAACATTAACTGGAACACAATATAAAGTCGATGTCTATACCGATAGGCCAGGCTTACAGCTTTATAAAGATGGTAGTGGCAATATCTGTTTAGAAACACAGATGATGCCTGACGCTATCAATCATCCAGAATTTGATAAATATGGTACAACCGTCTTAAAAGCAGGTGAAACATTCACCTCTAAAACTACATATCACTTCAGTAAATTAGGAGCGTAATTATGAAAAAATTAACTCTGTTAAGTGTCGCACTTTTTGCGGTTTTATCAACCGGCTGTAATCAAGCTGAAGAATATGATTTTTATATCGATGATTCTGATGCTTGGCACACATTCATCGAAGGCGAAAATTTCAACTCTGATGGTTTAGGGGTCTATTTAAGAGGCGCCAAATCCGGAAAGTTAAAACCCGTTGAGTTTGAAGTAGAAAATGGTGAAAACCTAACTGCTGGTCAAGCCAGTGTCACTATTAAATATGGAGAGTATTCCGCTGAATATCCAATCACAGTGAAGAAAGAATATCACATTGCTTGTGTTGGTGATTCACTTACTGCCGGCCATTATTGGGCTAATGAATCATACCCAACATTCTTAGGCCAAACAGTGGATGCTAAATACAAAGTTGGTAACTTCGGTGTCAACGGAATTAGTATCACTGGTTATGGTGGCTCATTTAGTTCTACAGCCCCAAATCAACGCTATATTAAGCAAGACGTGTATACAAATTGCGTCAATTATGAACCTGATGTCTTTGCTATTATGTTAGGCACAAACGATGCTACTGAATGGTCAAAAGCGGAACCAACATTTACTAGTGAATATAAGATTCTTCTTGATTCATTTATTGAACAATTCCCAAGAGCGAAATTCATCATCATGGTTTCTCCACCAGTCGTGACTCCAAACCAATTCGGCATCCCAAATGATGAGATTAGAGATTATGTTAATCCTATTCAAAGAGAACTTGCAGAAGAGTACGGTTTTGAAAAACTCGACTTAAGAGAAGAATTTGAAGCAAATCCTAATTTTGCCACTGAATACTTAAGACCAAATAACGATAACGTTCACTTCACTAAAGCGGGTGCTCAATTTGTCGCTGGTAGAGTCTGGGATATCGCTAAAGAGTTCAAGTTATAAAAAATTTTAATAAAAATATTTTTTTGCCACGAAATAGGTTTATAATACAAGCACTAGCCTCTTAATTTAAGAGAAATGGCATAAATAATAGGTTAATAAATACGTGAAGAATTAAAACTTCCGTATTTATTATTTTACGCACATTATATATAATGATTGCACTATGGGAAAAACGATTAGAATTATCAAGCTTATCTCTTTTATCATCATCGCCATCGAAGTTCTCCTTGGTGGTGTCTTTTCCATTATCTATTTCAATAACTTCTTTAACTTCTACGATAAGGTAAAACCAGAATATATTGCCATTACAATGGCCATCATTATTGCGGTTGACTGTTTATTTGTCTGGATCATTATTTTAGTGCTCTCCTCATTAAGACAAAAAACTGACTTAAAAGCGGCCACAATTATTGGCAGTGACGTTCAAGAAGCTTATAACTTTGCGATGATTGGTCTTGCTATTACTGATGATCAAAACGTTGTCTTATGGACCAATGACTTATTCAAATCTAGACATATTGAAATCATGGATATGGATATCATTGAATGGCAACCAGAACTAGCGACATTAAGAGATATCGCTAATGGTGATCAAGTCGCTAAAATCGTTGTTAACTCAAGAACATATCAAGTTAAGCTCCTTCAAGAAGCGGGCTTATGGATTTTTAAAGATATCACTGATTATGAATCTATTTATAACTATTCCAAAGACCAAGCACCTGTCGTTGGTATTTTAACTATTGATAACTATGATGACGTTGTCCGTGGTGATGATGACTTCAATGACGTTGTCACTAAAGTTAAAAACGACATCTTTGCCTGGGCAAAAGAATACGGTATTCTTCTAAGAAGAATTAAAGATGATAGTTATTCCATGTTATGTAACTATGAAGCATTCACTAAGATGCTTGAAGATAAATTCTCTATTATTGATAAGGTACGTGGTGAATCTATCCGTGGTGAAATCCCATTAACTCTTTCTATGGGCTTTGCGCATGACTTCCCAGATGTTATTAAATTAAATGACCTCGCTAATGATGCTTTAGATATTGCTATGTCTCGTGGCGGTGACCAAGTCGTTGTTTCTGCTTATGGTCAAGAAATGAAATTCTATGGTGGTAAATCTGAAGCCCAAGAAAAACGTAATAGAGTTAAGACTCGTGTTTTAGCCGACTCTCTTATCTCTTTAATCAATGCTTCTGACCGTGTCCTTATCATGGGCCATGCGATGATGGACATGGACGCTTTCGGTGCCTGTTTAGGTATGAAAGCCATCTGTAATCGTTTAAAGAAGAATTCCCGTATCGTTGTCGACTTAAAGAACACTGAATTCAAAACTAGATCAGCGATGACATCCTCATTTGGTAAAGATGAATTAGATAAATTAGTGGTCACTTCTAAAGAAGCTGAAGACTTAATCAATGGTAATACATTATTAATCGTCGTGGACGTCCACACTCCAAACATGGTTATGGCGCCTAAACTCATTGATAAAGCCGCGAAGATTGTCGTTATCGACCACCATAGACGTGCGGAAGAATATATTGATTCCCCAGTCTTTAACCATATCGACCCAGCGGCATCTTCCACTTGTGAATTAATCTCTGAATTCATTAGATTCTCATCTATCAACCCAAGAATTGAACTTCCAAGTACATATGCCACAATTATGCTCTCTGGTATCTTCTTAGATTCCTCATATTTCAAATCTAGAAATACTGGTATTAGAACATTTGAAGCGGCGACTATTCTTAAAGAATATGGCGCTGATAACTCCTTAGCGGATGACTTCTTAAAAGATGACTATGAAGAGCATAAGGAAGTTACAGATATTACCACTAACTTAGATACCCCATATTATGGTGTGGTTATCGCTACCGCTAATCCAGATCGTTTATACGACCATGCGACAATTGCGAAAGCGGCTAACCTCTGCTTAACATTTAAAGGCGTACACGCTGCCTTCGTTATGGGTAAAGTTAGCAACCGTGAAATGCGTGTCTCAGCGCGTAGTGATGGCACAATCAATGTCTCATTACTTGCCGAACGACTCGGAGGTGGTGGTCACTTCACTTCCGCAGCCGTCACCTTTAACACAAGCGACCCAAGAGAAGTTAAGAACGCCATCTTAGCGGTCTTAGAATCATCATTAACCGAAGCCACAAACAAGGGCTTACCAAAGAACAGTGAGGAGGATTAACGATATGAAAGTCATTTTATTAGCAGATGTCAAAAAACTCGGTAAAAAAGATCAAACAATCGAAGTCAGTGATGGCTATGCCGTCAATTTCCTCTTCCCTCGTAAACTTGCTGTCCAAGTCACTAAGAAAAGTGTCGAAGTTTTAGAAAATCAACAAGAAGAACGTAAAGAGAATGAAGCTAAAGCCAAAGCGGAAGCACAAGAACTCGCTAAACGTTTAGATGAAATCACCTTACCTTTCAAAGTCAAAACAGGTAGAGAAGGTAAACTCTTCGGTGCGATTTCTTTAAAACAAGTGACTGACGAACTTGAAAAACAATACAAAATTACTATCGATAAAAGAAAATTCATTGATAAAGGACCACTTGATGTCCTTGGTTATTGGGACCTCAACGTGGAATTACATAAAGGCGTTATCGCCAAAGTTCATGTGCATATAGAAGGGGAGGAAAAATGATATGGCCGTTAGTAAAAATAGTCGCGAACTCCCTTATAATGCGCAAGCGGAGCAAGCGGTCCTAGGTTCAGCCTTGTTGTCTAGAGAATGCCTATATACTGTCTTCAGCAGATTAAATGAAGAAGATTTCTTCGTAGGCAAACATCAACTCATCTACCGCGCAATTAAGAATTTATTTGATAAACAAACTCCAGTGGATGTTTTAACTGCCACTGAAGAGTTAATGAATATGAAAGAACTTGAAACCATCGGTGGTGTTGAATATCTTCAACAATGCGCTGATGCGATGGTCGCTCTTTCTAGTATTGATTACTATATCAATATCGTTAATGACCAAGCTGTCTTAAGAAGACTTATTCAAACATGTCGTGATATCGATGCTGCTTATTTAAGTGAAGAAATCACTGATGTTAACGAATTCATCGCTAATAGTGAAACAACATTAAAAGATGCTGTCGAAAAGAGAAGAGTCGCAGAATTCAAGAAAGCCAAAGATGTTGCTGAAGAAGTTAAGTTAAATATCGAAACACCACAAGAAGTGAAAACCGATGGTGTTAGTGGTCTTACCACTGGTTTTGATAGATTAAATAAAATCACTCAAGGTTTCCATCCAGGTGACATGATCATTGTTGCCGCTCGTCCTTCTGTTGGTAAAACCGCTTTAGCGCTTAATTTCGCCTATAGAGCGGCGAAACGTACAAATAAGCCTATTGCTATCTTCTCTTTGGAAATGCCTGCGGAAGCGCTTATTAAACGTCTTATCGGTGTGGAATCCGCTGTGTCATTAACCAAAATTACCACGGGTAACCTTGTGGGTGTTGATAGAGCAAAAGTGGCTAACGCCATTTATAAAATTGGTAGCTTACCAATCTATATTGATGATTCCCCAAACGGCAAATTAATGGATATCATCGCCAAGAGTAGAAAACTCCAAGCCAATGAACCTGAATTAGGTATGATTATTGTTGACTATTTAGGTTTAGTGACTACTGGTAGTACCGCTAAAGGATCAGACTCCCGTCAAGAAGAAGTCCGTAAAACATCCTTAGCGCTCAAAGCTTTAGCGAGAGAACTTCAAGTCCCAATTATTGTCGTTTCACAGTTATCCCGTGACGTTGAAAAACGTGGTGAAAATAAACGTCCTATCCTTTCTGACTTACGTGACTCTGGTTCTATTGAACAAGACGCTGACGTTGTCATGCTCCTTTACCGTGAAGACTACTATAAAAATAGCAAAGCGCCTAATAATAACGCCGGTAATAAGAAGATGAGCAACTTAAGTGGTAGTGAACGTTTTGAAATGGTGAAAGAACAAAAAGAAAAGATTACTGGTGAACCAATGGGTGGTGACGTTTCTTATGTTGAAGTTAACGTCGCTAAAAACAGAAACGGTCAAACTGGTAATGCCTATCTCTTCTTCTATAAGAGCTTCGGTAGCTTTGATGAACCAACCGAAGAATGGCTCAAGCAAATGCGAGAGATAGCCGAAAACGCAGCGAACTAATGTACTACCATATTATTGCTTCTGGTTCGAAAGGTAATGCGACCATTATTGTCTCTAATAAGACCGTATTATTAATTGATATGGGTATTTCTTTAACCCGTTTAACCGAAGGACTAGAAGAAATAAATTTAAGCGTAAAAGACATCACAGGTGCCTTATTTACTCATAATCACACTGATCATATCTCTGGCTTAAAATTCATTTCTCCAAAGATTATGTATGCATTAGAGGGAACACTTCCAACTTCTCTTTCTAATGTCGTGGAATTAAATAAGCCATTTACAATCGGGGACTTTATTATTACCCCAATTAAGACTAGCCATGATGCGATTAATCCATGTGGCTTTTTCATTAAGGATAAAGAACAGTCTTTATTCTATATGACTGATACAGGAGTCTTTTTAGAAGATAACTTACCATTAGTGAAAAACCCAACATATCTCATCATTGAATCCAACCATGATATTAAGATGCTTTTGCACACTAATAGACCATTTGAATTAAAGAATAGAATTCTTTCAGAATATGGCCATCTATGTAACGAAGATAGTGCGATCGCAGCGATATCCATTATCGGAGACAACACGAAAGAGATTACCTTAGCCCACTTATCAGAAGAGGCTAATACTCCAGAAACCGCCTTAGAGGCTTACGATAAAATCTTTAATCACTTCCATATTAATAAGGATAAATATATTATCAGGTGCGCGAACCAGTGGACATCACTTTCGGGAGGAGACTTGCCTCATGAAGATTAAGATTTACGCGATTGGGCACTTAAAAGAAGCCTATTTAAAACAAGGCATTAATGAATATCTCAAAAGACTTGAACCATATACCCAAGTGGAAGTTATTGAAGTGGATGATGAACCCGTTAATAACAATCCAAGTCAAAAAGATATTGAAAATGTTAAAAATAAAGAAGGACAAAAGATTATTAAATTATTAAAAAATAATGAATATCTTATAGGCCTAGATTTAGTAAAGAAACAATTAACAAGCGAAGAGTTCGCTAAATATATCGAAGATAAATTTGTTTTAGGAGGTTCTAATATCTCCTTTGTCATCGGTGGCTCTTATGGCCTTAGTGAAGAATTAAAAAACCGCTGCAACGATCGATTATCATTATCAAATATGACATTCCTTCATCAGATGACTAGATTAATTCTATTAGAACAAATCTATCGCGCATTTAAAATTAATAGAAATGAGGTATACCACAAATGAAAGAGTATGAAGAATTTAAAAATCTAAGAAAAGAAAAGGATGAGAACAATCCATTCTGTGCTTTATACTTCCTTGAAAGTGGTGAATCCTTTTATTTAGAACCAGTATTCTATACCCAATTAATGGGCTTTAAAGATCACTATGCTGATAAATATCCACTCATTATCGATAAGATGCTTGAACTCGTTAAGAGAAATAAAAAAGTTGTCTTTACCGGTAACTTTGAGAACCCATTAACTGAAGTCGACAACTATATTTATTTAGAAGTTACTGACGTGACAGATGCCTTACAGATTTACGCTGAAGATAAGTCACGCGGTAGCGACTACGGGGATTAAGCTTGAGGTCTTAATTCCTTCATAGAGATCCACATCACTCTTAAACCTAAAGTTAAGATGAAGATAAGTGGAGCTTGGTTAGTTAAGAAGAAGCCTGCGATTAAGGTAATAATAGCAGGAGATAAGGCTAATCTAGCTTCAATCTTTTGTGTTAACCATGGTGTGAAGTAATTGTTTGGATTATTCTTACCACGAGTTAAGATCCACATTAAGAAGCCCATCACGACACTTAAACCAAAGAAGATTGCTAAATAGATACCACTTGTACCCCAAACATTAACAACCTTACTTGATTCATAAGATTTATCTAAGACTTTCTTAAAGTTCTTTAAAACACCATTGGTGTAGTTATCATCCAAGATGTTTTGCGTAACAGCGTTACCATCTTTATCGGTGACTGTTAATAATTCTTTTAAACCAGTAGTAGTGGCTTTCATGGTTTTGAAATCACCAGTGTAGGATGAAGTTAAAATCTTTGCGGTTTTATTACCATAAAGCACCATATAGAAAGAATCTGGGAAGACGACCATGTAGCTAGGTGTATAGATACCTTCTTTTTCAGTGGAAGCTTCTTTTGTTTCAAGTTTATATGTTTTAGCCGCGATAGCGGTGTTAACGATTTTCTTTTCCGCAGCAGTCATGACGTCACTGACATAAAGCATGAAGTCATATTGTTTTGTTGCAGTATTTTCATATGTAGCGAATGGTTGTGTTTGACCATAGGCTTTGTAATCGATAGTGGCGTTATTCTCTTTGATACTTAAGATGTGATCAACGCCTAAATCAAATTCCACATTGCGATTGTCTTTTAAATCAATGGCCATCGCCGTGATGGTTCTTTCTAAACCATAAGTGTATCTATTTAAAAAAGTGGAACCATTGACGTTAATTTGAGCAATAAAAATAGGAAGGACAGGCAAGAATAAAGATAAGACAAAGAAAATAATTGTTAACCATAATGGTCCATTCTTTGCCCCTCTAATTGCCGCGGCGTTATTCACTAATACGCCGAACCCATCTCTTAATACTTCTTTAGTTCTTTCTTTCATTTTGCTAACCTCGCAATTAATTTTTACCGATAAATATTATTATTTATTTTTGGTCTACAATTAATCACATAATTAATTATACCTAAATAATATATAATATTATTTGACTATTTCCGCCACATAACAATATAACCATAGTCAGCGCAAGAAAGTCAATTTATTTATACTGTGTATATGTCAATATCATAACGTAGAGGTATACATATGAAAGAAATTTTCCCAAATATTCCTGAGATTAAGTTCGAAGGAAAAGACAGCAAAAATCCTTTTGCTTTCCATTACTACAACCCAGACCAAATCATCTTAGGTAAACCAATGAAAGAACACCTCCCATTCGCTATGGCTTGGTGGCACAATCTTGGTGCAACAGGTGTTGATATGTTTGGCGCTGGCCCAGCTGATAAGAGTTTCGGTGCTAAAGTTGGCACAATGGAACACGCTAAGGCCAAAGTCGATGCCGGTTTCGAATTCATGAAGAAACTTGGTATCAGATATTTCTGCTTCCATGATGTTGACTTAGTTCCAGAATGCGCAGATATCAAAGATACAAACAAAGAATTAGATGAAATCAGTGACTACATCTTAGAAAAGATGAAAGGCACAGATATCAAGTGTTTATGGGGCACCGCCAATATGTTCAGTAATCCACGTTTCTGCAATGGTGCGGGTTCCACAAACAGTGCGGATGTCTTCGCTTTCGCCGCTGCTCAAGTTAAGAAAGCCTTAGATATCACCGTTAAATTAGGTGGTAGAGGTTACGTCTTCTGGGGTGGTCGTGAAGGTTACGAAACATTACTCAATACAGATGTTAAATTCGAACAAGAAAACATTGCTCGTTTAATGAAGATGGCTGTTGAATATGGCCGTTCCATCGGTTTCAAAGGCGATTTCTATATCGAACCAAAACCAAAAGAACCAATGAAACACCAATATGACTTCGACGCCGCGACAGCTATTGGCTTCTTAAGAGCCCACGGCTTAGACAAAGACTTCAAGATGAACATTGAAGCTAACCACGCCACATTAGCTGGTCATACATTCCAACACGATTTAAGAATCTCCGCCATCAATGGTATGTTAGGTAGTATCGATGCTAACCAAGGCGATATGCTCTTAGGTTGGGATACAGACGAATTCCCATTCGATGTCTACAGTGCCACACAATGTATGTACGAAGTCTTAAAGAATGGTGGTCTTACAGGTGGTTTCAACTTTGACTCCAAAACACGTCGTCCATCCTACACAATGGAAGATATGTTCTTAGCCTATATCTTAGGTATGGATACATTCGCTTTAGGTTTAATCAAAGCTGCTCAAATCATCGAAGATGGCCGTATTGATCAATTCATTGAAAAGAAATATTCTTCCTTCCGTGAAACAGAAATCGGTCAAAAGATCTTAAACAACAAGACAAGCTTAAAAGAATTATCCGATTACGCTTGCAAGATGGGTGCTCCAGAACTTCCTGGCAGTGGTCGTCAAGAAATGCTCGAAGCCATCGTTAACGATGTCTTATTCGGCAAGTAATTCTTAACAAAACTTAACAACAAACCATCGGTGAAAATCGGTGGTTTTTTCTTGCCAAAACTTAAATAAAACTTGAAAAAATCAAGACTTTTAAAATCAATTGCCTATTTCTTATTTATATAAATAAAGTTTTAGTCGCCTTAAAGTTAGTAGTTATGAAATAGCAAGATTGTCATACAGGTATGCACTCGTATCACTTACGATAAGATGTAAAGAAAGAACAATTTAGACCTATAGTTTGTTTTTAATTTCTTTGACGTTATATGGTTTTAAGGGCCCCTTTAGCGTTCATAATGAAAAACCCTTAAAGAAAGGAAACGCAACGAATCCGTTGCGAGAAAGATTTTATGAAAAAATCAAAACTCTTAACATTATTTGGTGTTATGCTTGCGATGGGCATTACTGCTTGTGGTGGTACAACTAATCCTTCAGATAGTAAACAACCAAGCGCTAATCCATCATCACAACCACAACCATCACAATCATCCAGTGGTGATAAAACATCATCCACTCCATCATCAACATCCAGCACACCAGCTCCACAAGTTCATATCCATGAATTAGATGGTGCTGAAAAGGTTGACATTTTAGAAGAAGAAGGCGCTGTCGCTGAAGACATGTACAAATGTAAAGATTGTGACAAATACGCAGTCGCTTGGAGTTCTTTAGATTACGATGTCACAAAGACAACCGAAAGATCTACAAAGAAACCAGAAAGTAGAGCAAGTGGTAAAGCTATTAGATTCGATTCTACAGCCAACTATCAAGACGGCGACACAACTAAGAAAGGCTGCCATATCGTCTATAACGTCTATCTTCCAGAAGCAGTTGAAAACGCTAATCTCATGGTTAGAATGGCATCCAGAAATGACACAAACGACATCTTCGCTAGATATGAAGATGACCAAGCCAAAGGCTATGAATATGTTCCACAAGCCTCTGGTGATCCAAAATTAGAAAGACCAGCCACACGTTATGGTCTTAAACTTGATGGTAATGTTTATGTCTTCCCAGAAGACAATACAAATCAATCTTGGAAGAGTGATATCGGTTGGTATCAATTCCCAGGTACTCTTCCAGCATTAACCGCTGGTCTCCACGAAGTTGAACTTTACAACTTAGGTGGTTTCAGAACTGATATGTACAACCTCGCTATCGTTGGTTTTGGTCCACACGAACACGTTGAAAACTTCAAACGAGTCGCTGCTAAAACAAACGATGACGGCAAAGGCGTTTACCTCGGTGAAGATAAATTCACTGGTAACAAAGCTATTGAAATCGCATTCAAAGACTTCCATGAAGCTCCAGTTTCTCCAGATGGTGAAAACCCATGGTATATGAAGAAAAACAGTTTCGCTACATGGACAATCAATGTTGATAAGGCTATTGAAGGTGCTAAATTGTATTTCTCCTTACAATGTGCTTCTGATACACACATTGCAAGACACTTATTCAACGAAGCTAAATACAACGCTGCACATCCAGATGCTCCAGTTGATCTTCCAAGCCAAAGCCCAGACACAGTTGAAGAAGATGATTGGAGATATGCTGTCGCCGTCGGTGAAACAAATTATCCAATTTTAAACGACAAAACATTTGGTGAAAGTGGTGTTAAAGAAGCTAACAAACAATACTATGTTTACTTCGCAGACATCAACTTAGCCGCTGGTGCTAACATCCTCAAACTCACACAATGCAACATGGGTTACCGTATGAGATTCAACCAAAACATCAGAATCGTCTACAAGGGTGATGCAGTCATTACTGGTGAAGATTATGTCCCACCACATGAACACTCTTGGACAGTCGGTGATGCAGATGCTAATGGTGTCTCCCCACTTACATGTGCTGGTTGTGACAAAACAGGTATCCAATTCGATGGTTTCACAGGTGATAATGCTACTGCTATCGATGGTGATAATAAAGTCACAAAGAAATTCGAATTCAAATGGAGCCTCAATATGCCAAAAGCCGGCAAAGTCGCATTATATATGAGCTTTGCTTATAGCGCATACAATGGCGGTCAAAAATTTGGTACAGGTTATGCCCTCAAAGTTGGTGAAACAGAAGGTACAGTCACTCTCGGTGACGTTGCATTCAACACACTTCTCCAACAAGCTCCAACTTGCACATTTATTGAAATCGGTACCATTGATGTCCCAGCGGGCGCAATCGAATTCGATTATACCCATGGTAATCAAGGCACAAGATTAATCTCTGACAAACTCGTTAGATTAATCTACGTTGACTAATTCAATAAGAAAATATAACAACAACCAGGCATTTCGGTGCCTGGTTTTGTTTTATCTAACACATAATAAACAACTACAAAAAATAGAATAGTCATATTTATAAATAGGAAATAATGAAAAAATGTTTCCATATAGAGGTGCATAACATGAAAAAACAAGCATTGTTCGTTTTGTTGCTTAGTTCGTTGATTTTGTCTGCCTGTAATAATTCTGTTACTCCATCTGAATCAAATAGATCAGAACCAAGTAGTGGTGAACAACAACCAAGCAGCCAAAGCTCTGAACCATCAAGCCAATCTTCTTCACAGAGCAGTTCTTCATCCTATAGTGGTGAACCAAGTGGCGTTGCATTAGAGCTTACCGCTCCTGAAAATGATATCCATATTGATTTGCAGTATTCTTATCTAAAAGATCCAGATTGGAGAAATATTAAAGCATACATTCCAACCACAGGCGCTGATGGTGGTAATAAAGGTGATAAATCCGCTCCTAAAGCCTTATCATTTAAGTTTGAAGATGTTGCTGATGCTCAAACATATTACGTTCAAATTTCTAAAGACAATACATTCGCTAACGCTGAAGTCCGCACAAGCACAAAGAAATCATACGATTTCATTAATGCTGAAGTTGGTACAAAATACTACTATAGAGCAGCCATTAGCCAAGATGCCTTAGCGACCGCAACAGTCAAAGAATATCAAGTCGCTGATACTGCTCCACGTAACTTAAAAGTTGGTGGCATGATTAACTTCCGTGACCAAGGTGGTTGGAAATCATCCCTTGTCCCAAATGGCGTTATCAAACAAGGCTTATATTATAGATGTGCTCAGTTCAACAGTATTACTTCTGAAGGCAAGAAAGTTATTAAAGAATTAGGCATCAAAGTGGATATCGATATGAGAGATAGACCTCCATCATCATCTCCAGCCTCTTCAACTGACTGGCCAGTCGAAATCATCGACGCTCACGTTGCTTCTGGTACAGAAAATGTTCGTTGGGAAGGTTCTAATGGCATTGCCGCGACATATAAGAAAATCTTTGAAGCTATCGCCAAAGCCGATGAAAAACCAATTGCCTTACACTGCACACATGGTGCGGATAGAACTGGTATCACATCATTCTTCTTAATGGGTTTATTAGGCGCTAGCGAAGATGATATTGGTAGAGACTATGTCTTAACCAGATTCGCAGGTGAAAGAGCAGTTCCTCCTACTGGAAGTAGTAGTGAAATCGCTAAATGGTTTACAAAAACTAATGCCTTAGCCGGCGCTACATTTGCGGATAAGACCTATAAACACCTCAAAGATGACTTTGGTATTAGTGCGGATACTCTTGAAACAATTAGAGAAAAATTCGTTCCAGGTTATACAAGACCAGCGGGTAATTAATTCACTCGCAAGTAAGTCATATAAGACCAGGCTTAGCCTGGTTTTTAATTACGTATCACACGATTACCACGCGCAAAAAATATAATAATCCTATTTTAATATTTGCTAGAATGTGAGAATATTAGAGCAAAGAGAGGATTTTTATACATGAAAAAACAAGCATTATTATTTTTATTGCTCGGTTCTTTAGTGGCTACCGGATGTAATAATGGCAACAACAATCCATCAACATCCAAAGGTCCAGATGTTGAAGATCTTGGTGTCAAAGAAATTCACACTGATTTAATGAAACAATACTTAGAAGACCCAGATTGGAAATCCATCAAGACATATGTGCCAAAGGTCAATGCTGAAGATAGTTCTTATCACAACGATCAATCTCAACCAAATCCAATCGAATTAAAGTTTGACGAAGTTGAAGAAGCAGAAAAGTACGTTGTTCAAATCGCTAAGAACGTTGAATTCACTGACGCTAAATTAGTGGAAGCTGATACAAAAGCTTACAACTTCTACAATTCCGAAATTGGCCAAGAATACTATTACAGAGCCGCAGTTAGTGAAGAAGCCTTAGCCGCTGCTAAGATTTACAAATTCAAAGTCAACGATGTTGCTCCACGTTATTTACACATTGATGGTGTGATTAACTTCCGTGATAGTGGTGGTTGGAAGTCATCCTTAGTAGAAAATGGTGTCACCAAACAAGGTATGTATTACCGTTGCGCTCAATTCAACAGTATCACCGCTGAAGGTAAAGCCGCTATGAAGGAATTAGGTATCAAATTAGATATCGATATGAGAGATAGACCTCCAGCAGCTTCCCCAGCCTCTTCTGAAGATTGGCAAATCGAAATCATGGACGCTCACGTTGCTTCCGGTACAGAAAACTATCGTTGGGAAGGTAAACAAGGTTCCAATACAGGTATTGCTCAAACATATAAGAAGATTTTCGAAGCTATCGCTGAAGCTGATGAAAAACCAATCGCCTTACACTGCACACATGGTGCTGACCGTACAGGTATTGTTTCTTGGTTCTTATTAGGCTTATTAGGCGTTAGTAAAGAAGATTGCGCTAGAGACTATGTTATGACAAGATTCGCTGGTGAAAGAGCGGTCTTACCACAAGATGATTCTTCAGGTTCCAGTGAAATTGCTAAATGGAATCAAAAGACTGAAGCTTTAGAAGGCGATACATGGGCTGAAAAGACATATAAGCACTTGAACGAAGACTTCGGTATCGAAACCGACACACTCGAAACAATCAGAGAAAAATTCGTTGAAGGCTATCATAGAGCTGCCTAATTAAAAACAACTCAAAATAAGCGGTGTTTCTTAGTAAACATCGCTTTTTCTTTGCTCTAAACAGGAGAAAATTGCGATTAGAAAATTTACTCTCACTTTGATAGTGATAATGTAAAAATGAAAGCGCAAAAAAGACTATTTTTTATACACTATGTGTATTTTTAAAAGTGCGCAAGTTAATGGCTAATAAATAGCATAATAGTATTGTAGTCAAAGTTGCTAAATGATAAGATAATGGCGGTTTAGAAAACAGCTTAGATAGGAGATCGCAATTGACCATGAAACAATTAGATGTCGAACTCATTCGCTACGAAAAACTTAAGCATGTTAAATTTTTAGTTAACCGCATTCAATTTAGAAAAGAACATATCCATAACGAATTTGAGATTTTCATCGTTCTCAAAGGTAGTGGTATCGCTAAGATTAAGAATAAATCTTATTCCTTAAAAGAAGGCGATATCTTCTTAATCAACTCAGGCGAAGTGCACTCTTATATGAGAGATCCTTTATACACCCTTGATGTTGAAGATACAGATGATGTCCCATTGTTCTTATTCGTCCAAATCTCTAATCACTGTTTGAGAGAATATTTCCCACAGATTAGAACAACAATTTTTAATTCTTGTAATCTAAGAGATTATTTAAGTGATGAAGAAGCTAATTCCATGATTAACTTACTCGTTCAATCCGCAAAGATTTACTTCATGGAAGAACCTTTATATCAATTAAATGTTCTTTCTAACATCGCTAAAGTCTTAGTGTCTTGCTATAAAGAAGTGCCACATGAAATCATTTCTGAAGCTCAAAAGACAAACTTAAAACAAAAGAATTTACGCGTTGAACGTATTATCTCTTATATCGACGCTAATTTTGAAACACAAATCCGTTTACAAGATCTCGCAGAACAAGAAAATCTATCTCCAACTCACTTCTCTCATTTATTCACATCCCTATTTGGTGTTACTTTCCAAAACTATGTGAACATTAAGAGAATGGAACAATGCATTCGTTTAATGCCTAATAAAGAAAAGACATTATTAGAAATCTCTTATGAATCAGGCTTCTCTGATCCTAAATATATGAATAGAATGTTTATAAAACATTTCGGTTATACTCCTAAGGAATACCGTAAGAGACTCGGTATGGAGCAAAAAGAGATTAGCCAAATCACTAGAGAGTTTGAAACAATCTACTCCTTAAGTGAATCCATTGGAGCCTTAGAAGAATATCAAAAAAGTCATTCCTAGCAGTAACAAGAAAATATCAAGATAACATCGATTTATAAATCGATGTTTTTCATTATTTTTAAAAGGTAATCACATATCTGTATACCACGCTACCGCACGATAGTCATACGCGCATACGTGTATAGTAGAGTTAAATATAAGAGGAAAAACAGCACAAATAATTCAATTCGAATATTTTTGCTCTTTTTATACGCGTTATAATGCGCAAGAAAGGAAAACATTTATGGCAAAACCAAAATTATGGTTAGGTTTATCCACAATCGGTGTTGTCTTGACTGGTGTTTTACTTGCTGGAAGCGGCCTCGTTAATACTTATGAAGGCTTAGTTGTCCAAGCTCTTGGTTTAAACACCACTAAAGTTAGCAAAATCGATAGTGATGAAGTCCAAGGTTCTGCATATGCCGATAACAACGGCAACTTAACAGAAGAAGGCTTCTACAAGATGATCTCTGACTCTTATCAGTTTTGTGAACAATTGGTAGAACAAGGTTCCGTTTTACTTAAAAACAAAGTTAAAGACGGCAAACCAACTTTACCTTTAGCGAAAGAAGAAAGAAACATTTCTTTACTTGGCCAAGGCAGTAAAAACTTGTTTATGCGTTCTGGTGCAGGTGGCGCTGAACCTAATGACGCTCTTGGTATAGTTGTTACTCTTGACAAGGCTTTCGAAAATGCTGGATTCGATATCAACAGAACAGTTTTTGACAAATACTCATCTCTTGATAAGAAACAAATGACCACCCCATCTCAAAAAGTTGAACACACATTCTCAGGTTTCTACACTGATGAAATGAAAGCATCCTTTGCTGAACACAATGATGCGGCTGTCATTACATTCGTTCGTATCGGTACAGAAAACACCGACCCACCAAAGGGCCAACTCGATTTAAACAACGACGAAAAAGAACTCTTGAAGATGGTTAAGAATTCTGGAGTTTTCAAAAAAATCATTGTTTTAATTAACTCTCCAATGCCAATGTCTACTGATTGGGTTGACAATGAAGAATATGGTATTGACGCTTGTGTCTTCATCGGTTCACCTGGTTATTATGGCGCTGGTGGTGCAGTCCACGTTCTTACTGGTGAAGATGCTGATGGCAATCCTGTTAATCCTTCAGGCCACTGCCCAGATACATTTGCTGCTAGTGCCAGCTCATCACCTGCATATGTTAACTTCGGTGAAAGTGCTATGGCAGTCTATTGTGAAAACGTCTATGTCGGTTACAAGTATTATGAAAGCAGATACTATGACGCTGTTTTAGGACAAGGAAACGCTAATGGCGCTGCCGGCACATTTATTTCAAGCGGATCATGGGATTATGCAGAAGAAATGGGCTATCCATTCGGTTATGGCTTAAGCTATACAACATTTGAACAAAAAATTAAGGACGTTAAATACAATGCAACTACAGACACTTACGATGTCAAAGTTGAAGTGAAAAACACTGGTGCGTTAGATGGTAAATCCTCAGTGCAAGTGTATGTTAGTGCTCCTTATACCGATTTTGATAAAGAAAAAGGTTTAGAAAAATCAGCTATTGCTTTAATGGCTTATGAAAAAGTTGATGTTGAAGCAGGTAAAACTGTTGAAGTCACAATCCCTGTCGAAAAATATTTCCTTTGTACATATGACTACATTGAAAATAGATCATATATCTTAGAAGGTGGAGATTATTATTTCGCAATTGGTAACGGCGCACATGAGGCTGTTAACAATGTTTTAGGAGCTGTTGATCCAACAGTACAATTAGTCGACCATAATGGCGAAGCTTACAGTGCCAACGCAGATGCCGTTAAGAAAGTAACTATTAGTGAAGACTATGTCACTTACAAAAAATCTCACTATTCCGATGAAGTCGTTGAAAATCAATTCGACGATGCTGATTACAACTATATGGTTAATAAAAATGGTGGTACAAAAATCACTTATTTAAGTAGACAAGATTGGGAAAGCACATGGCCAAAGAAAATCACATCAAATCCTGCAAAGAATGATGATAGCAACATGTCTCAATATTATAAAAAGACAAGCGAAACACCTTCTTACAAGGATGGCGATGGCGTTGAATACAATGTCCCATATATGGAAAACGATGAAAAATCTACCATTGAATTTACTGAAATGCGTAATGTTCCATTAGAAGGCATTGTTGAAAAAGGTAGATTTGCAGGCCAAGAAGGTGCTGAAGTTTGGGATAAATTCATTAAGCAAATGAATCTTAATGATTTAGTTATCTCAGTTACTGATAACAGAGGTATCCTTGATGTTAGCAAAGTTAACAAGATGGGTAACTACGTTGCCGAAGGTCCTGAAGGCCTTTTAGCCAAATTTAAATATGGTAAAGAAGTTAGAGCTGCTACTGGTTTCCCAACCGGCCCAGTTTACACAGGTACTTTTGACCACAAAATGCAAGAAAAATACGGTGGATTCTTCGGAGAAGAAGCGTTATATTGCGGTGTTGCTTCTGTTAACGCACCAGGCGCGAATATTAATAGAACACCTTATGGTTCACGTGCTTCTGAATATATGTCCGAAGATGGAATCTTGAATTACTACACAGCCAGTAACGTTGTTGGTGCTGCTAGAAAGAAAGGCTTAATCATGAATATTAAGCACTGTTTCTTAAACAACCAAGAAACTGGTAGACAAAGAATTCATACATATTGTAACGAACAAGCAATTAGAGAAATCTACTTAAGACCATTTGAAGGTGCTCTTACAAGAGGCCATGGCTTAGGCATTATGACTTCCTATAATAGAATTGGTGCTAGATATGCTGCTTGTCATGAACCTTTAATGAAAAACGTTATGAGAGGCGAATGGGCATACAAAGGCTTAATTATCGATGACGCATTACCTGGTTCAAATAACGACAGCTATTCTAATGGTCCAGCAATGCTCCACTGCGGAACAGACTTGTTCTGCTTGGATGGCAATCGTGGCAGAGATTTAAAACAATGGGTCATAGATAACGACGATGGCACAATTTTAGCGGATTTACAAAGAGCAAATAAATACGTAATGTATGCTTTGTCTAGATCTTGGATGGGTGGCGTCGATCAAGGCAATATGGGTGCTGCTGCTTGGCTTAATCCAACAATAAACGGCATCACTATTGGCGCTGGTGTTTTAACTCTTGCTGCATTTGGTATGTATGTGTTTGGTGAAATAACCACAAAATTCTTACCAAAGAAAAAGGAAGAAAAGGCAGAATAAGGAGGAATAATATAATGGAAAGCATTAAAAAATTCTTAGCCAATAAATCAATTGGATATTACATTTCTGTCGGCATTGCTCTAATCAGCCTTGTCTTAGGTATTGTTTTCTTCGCCACAAGTAAAGGCACAGTGCCTAATAGTGCAGCGTCATATGTTACTCAATCAGTGGGTATCTTCTTGCTAGTGGGTGGCATTATTGAAGTCACATTCTTAGTTTTACCACAATACCGTTTCATCCATTTAATTACTACTTTTATGTATTGCTTATCTCTTGCAACAGAGCTATTGATTTTTGCTCCACTCGTTGCTGGTAAAGCAAACAACGTTGAATACGAAGGCGGAAATTTCAATTATCACTTATTCTATACAATTGCAATTGTTCTACTTCTTGCTATTTGTATCGCAGCTTCATTCGTAGGATTTTTCAAATCCGAAGATGGATTAGGTGAAGAGATGAAAATCTCTCCAAAAAATCCTTTAAAAATTGGTGTTGTTGCAGCATGTACTGTTATAATCATTGGCTCCATCGTTGGAGGTAAGATTATTGAAAACAATATTAGAAAGAGTCTCAATACAGCGGAAGTTGATAATGGAGAAACAGAGATTGATTACTCCAAAGATCCACATATTACTGACGAAATGAAGGCAAAAGCAGCAGAATTAAATTATGAATTTAATCCTAAAGAAGTCATCATTAAAGAACAAGAAGAATATGATTATGATGATGCTGAATTAAAAGGTTTGAACACTAATGGTAAAAGAGATGGTGATCATCATTTAGTCTACTATTTCGAAGGTTCATACATCGAAGGTTATCAAGGCGACTACTCTCCTTCTTTCGCTAATATCTATCTTTGGGAAGATGGAATGTATGTTGGAAAAATTAAAGACACAACCATTAGAGGATATTGGTACAACTCATCACTATTGAACACCGGTAAAGATGCTGAAGGCAAAGACATCAAAGATAAAGTTGTGTTAGTGTCAAACATTAGCAAATATGAATCCATGATTTGCCGCGAATCTTCTGGCTTCTATGATTTATCATTATATGCGTTTATTGATATGGGCTGGGGCCAACGTTCAATGTCTCTTTATGGATATTATTACTATCCAGATATCGCTACTTTCATCAAATATTCTGATGATGTAGAAGATTTCAAAGTTGGTGATACCCTAGATAAAGGTAAATTCTCAACTCAACACGTTTTAAGCAATTTCAAATATGGTGGTGTTTTCAAAGCATCAGAAGTTACTTGGACTTGGCCATCAGGCATGCTTGATAGCAATAACAAGTTTGTTGCTGCTGGCGAATTCGAACTTAAATCAAAATGGGGCGAATTCGAAGCGACCAAAACGATCGTTGTGAAAGACGCTCAATAAAAATAACAAGATTATCAAACTGAAGGTGGCGAGTCCTTGTGGTACGCCACCTTTTTTAAAAGTCATTTACTTAAAAACTCTTAGATAATTGCAAAAACATTGAAATGTAACAACTGTATTATAGTAAGAGCTAAAAAATATTGTTGCAATCAATAAAAAATGATATTATATGATTGCTTGAAATAGGAGGAATAATAATGAAATTCAAGTGCTTAGCAGGTGTTTTAATTATGCTTTTCACCGCATCCTTATCACAGGGTAAGTCAGTAGACTATCTGAAAAAAAGCAACAATCTCAATCAGCATTTAGAAGATTTCGAAGAGATTAATCTTCAGGACAAAGTGTTTAGACACTATTATGGAGAACTAGATGACGAAATTAAGAACGAGTTATCGTTAGAAGATTTCGAAAATGCTTATCAAAATAGTGAATATCAAATCACTGAGTTTGTAGAAAAACTTAACAAAAAAGATCTGCACATTTCTGGTCCAAGTATTCGTAAAGCGGCAACTTTAAGTCAATATTGGTATCAGGAATATGAAGATCTGGACTTTATTATCTCAGATAATCATAACGGACACAACAATAATCCGAATTATACTCCGCTTCCAGTCTATGCTTCTTATGAAAAAAATAGGTCTTTTGACTTAAGCAGTTCAAGAGATTTTACCTTTGATAGGGTACATAATCCAGAATTACCAGAATATGATGCTGGAATATCAGCATATTATAGCTATTTCCTTAGAGAAGGTGATATCGTTTGGGATTGCGCTTCATTTATTAGCCAAGACCCCACTAACCTAATTACTCATGCGGGTCTTATCGTTAATATGAATAAAGATGGTGTATATTGGGATGCGTCTAACAATCCAACTTATTTCCAATTTATTGAAACCATAGAGTCTGTCGCAAGTGGCGTAAGGTTTGGATATCTTGACGATAATAGAATATTGAGAAATGGAACCCGAGTCCTTCGCTCTACAGTTGCCACACCTGAACAGGTCGATACAGCTATTGACTTTATGTTCAGCCAACTGGGAAAAGATTACAATCTCGATATTTCCTATAGTGGTCCTGTTCCTGGTAGCACTAGAAATTCTTGGTATTGCACGCAATTAGTATTTTCTGCTTTCTATAGCGCTGGTGTGAACTTGTGTGAAAATTGGTATCATAATAACTATTACGGATATGGCGGAACTGTTTCTGGACCAGTTACAGGTAGTATGTTTTATCATTCTATGACTGTTGAAGAAATTGGATTCTACACAATGAATAAACCATTCCCAACATTAAGCGTTTCAAATAAGAGTGGATCGACATGGAAAATTGATATCACCAATACCTTTGGCTATCCGATTTGTGTTAGCTATACACCATCAATGTATTTTTGGGGTGATATTATCAACGATTTCACAAATAAGACCTTAGCGGATATTTATTTAGCTTCATATGAAACAAGAACAGTTGATGTCACAGAAAATGGGCTTGCAACCTCAATTCTTGCATATGTTATTGTAGATGGTGAAGCATGTGTAACTATTGCAAACGAACTATCTAATAGTCCAAAAAGCTTGTTTGAAGTTAACTACGTTAAATCATTTTCAGGCGTTCATTACCAATTTGGCAGGGATAGTGAGAGCAATTATCAATTACAAATTAGTAATAGTTCAGGCTCTAGTATTTCATATAGAACATCCGGCAATATTCTAAGGAGCAACGGCGAAGTAGATAAATTCTGCTTTAAAGAAGATTTTACAAATTATTCTTTCACCGTCTATAATGGCGACACATATTTCCAAAAGGTGAATGCTAATTCTGAAAAATATTTTGCAATAAGAAAAGCGAATACTGGTAGTGGACAAAATCAAGTAATCAATATGATTAAATTTGAAGTCAACAAAACCACAAACAAAGTCACAGTTACAGAGAAAACTAGTGATGTAAAAGCGATTTTCTTGAGATTAAGCATAATCAAAAAAAGTGGCACAAAGTGGACTATTCGAGTAAGAAATCTATATAACTCAGGACAGTATTTTTATTACAACACGAAAATGTGCAATTATAATGATGCCAAGAATTGGACAGGATTATCAAATGTACCTAGCAATCCTATTTATATTTCTTCAAACGGATATAAAGACGTCGAAATAAGCGAAAACTGGTTTGCGACCTCAATCACGTTTAGAGTTGACTTAAATGGTAAAAAGTATATCAGTTATGCTGATGGCTTAAACGCAAGTACCAAGTCACTAAATTTTTATACAAACATTAAATAATCAGTCAATAGACGTTTAAGATTCTGGTGGCATATTGGAAACGATATGCCACTTTTATTTGCAAACGAAAAAAAGTTTATATATCATATACGCACATGGGGTCGTATTGGTTTCGACCAGGAATGGTTAGGCTCTAACTGCAGTCGAGTGATGACGTTATCATCAAAACAAAAATAACTGACAACAGTTATATGAGAGCTCCAAGAGCTCAACAACTCTGCTTAGCTTAATTTAGCTCCCGACATAGGGTCCGACGCATGGCGCCGGGCAGAGCATCCCCCAAGGTTTTATCCTTTCACGCTTGGGTAGGATGTCATACCAAAAGGATAGGTGTCTAGAGTCGATAAGTTACTAGCGCCGAAATTCCGTTTATCTCGCACGTCCTAGTGAGTCGATATACGAAAGCGTGTTAAATCTTAATATCGTCTAAACTGTAGACGTTATTGAAGAGCCTTCTTGGGACAGGAGTTCAATTCTCCTCGGCTCCACCAAAATGAACAAATAGTCATCGAAAGATGGCTTTTTATTTTTCAAATATGTGTAATGCAAAATGCTTTACAATGTGTGTATAAGAATTTATAATATTACTGAGGAAAATATAAATGGCTACGATAAACATTAGGGTAGATGATGGATTAAAGAAACAATCAGAAATGATCTTCGATGCGTTAGGGGTAAGCATGACGGCTGCCATGACTATATTTTTAAAAGCGGTTGTTAGAACCAAAAGCATACCTTTTTCCTTAGAAATACCCAATGATGAAACACTTAAAGCATTTAAAGAAGTTGATGATATTTCTTCTGGGAAGGCAAAGGCTAAGAAGTATTCTAGCGCTGCTGAGCTCAAGAAAGATTTAAAGAAGTAAAACAAAACCAGGCATCACATCAGCCTGGCTTTGCTTTTTTATGACTTAATAATTACTTTGCAGCGACCTTCGCGCTTGTGAAGACATTGATTTGATTGACCTCAACATTTTTAAGCTTGCTGATCTCAATTTTGAAATCGCCTTCAGGAAGAGCAAAATTACTAAGCACCTGCGATACTCAGCTTACGAATAAGGTGTGCCTTAAAAACAGACTTTTCCATATAAGGACTCCTTTATGTTATTTTAAGCACTTATAATTCTACCACTCACGAGCGCGTATGTGCATTCAAAAGTCTATTTACATTCGCACGTGTTTACATATTTTTGAAAATGGCACATGTATGTAGTTTTGATAATAAGAATATAAATTTTTTGTTGCGCATTTCTTTGATAGTGCTAAACTTATAGCCAAGTAAAATTATGAAAAGAGCATTTTATTACTTTTATAGCTACTATTATCCAAGAGGTAATCAATAATCTTGGCCTTTTAGCTATTAAGGTGTTATTGATTACAAGGACTTAATCAATGGCACTGGTAATAAAGAAAATGAATTATTAATTGGTGCCAAACAGGACACCAATTTTTTATTTCATTAAGGAGGACAAATAAAATGAAAAAAGAAAAACTATTAACGCTCTTACCACTTATGCTTACACCATTTATGATGACAGGTTGTAACAATGACAGCACTGATATTGGTATTCTCCAATTCGGTGAATTCGCAGCCTTAGACGATGCTAGAGAAGGCTTTATTCAAGGCCTTAAAGATGCAGGCTTCGGCGATTTAAAATTTGATATTCAAAACGCTAAAGCAACTGCTGCCACAAACTCTACATTAGCCAAAGGTATGGCAAGTAAAAAGCACAAACTCAATTTAGCAATTGCTACTCCATGTGCGACAGCCTTAAAAGCCGCTCAAGAAAATATCGGTTCTACAACTCCATTATTATTCACTGCTGTGACAGATCCAGTTGGTGCTGGCTTATTAAAAGACAATAATGCTCCAGAAGGTTTCGTTACTGGTACAAGTGACCTTCAACCAGAAGAAGCATTAGGCAATCAAATTAAATTAACAAAGAAAATGATTCCAGATGCCAAAAAGTTAGGTATCTTCTACTGCGCTAATGAACAAAATTCACGTGTGCAAGCTCAAATGGCTTCAGAAGTTGCTAAAGCTGAAGGCTTAGAAGTTGTTGAAAAGACATGTGTTGATCAATTCACCATCAAAACAAACATCGCTGAATTAGCCGCGGATGTGGATGCGATTTGGATTCCAACTGATAACACAGTCGCTAGTAATATGGCAAAAGTCAAAGACGGCTTAGGACAAAATAAAACATTAGTCATCGTTGGTGAAGAAGGTATGCTTGATGGTGGTCAAGTGACTGTTTCTATCTCCTACTATGATTTAGGTGTTAAGACCGCTGAATTAGCAGCAAAGATCTTAAAAGGTACCGCTGTTAAAGATATCCCAGTCTTCTTCAACACTGCAGATACATGTTCTTACACATTCAGTAAAAAGAATTTAGAAGATGCTGGTTTCAAAACTGAAGACTTACCATCAGAATTCCCTTGGAAAGAAGCTAAATAAACATGGATATTACTGAGCTAATACGTTTGACATTAAGCATGGGTCTTCCATGCTGTCTATTGGCCCTAGGTGTATTCTTAACATTCAGGATACTCGATTTCGCTGATATGACCGCTGAAGGAAGTTTGTTAATCGGTGGGGCAGCTTGTGCCTTAATGATTACTAAAAACGTTCCTCCTCTTATTGCGACATTTGTCGGTATGCTTGCCGGTGGTGTGTGCGGTTTTATCACTGGATTTCTAAATCGAGTGCTTAAAATACCTAAGCTATTAAGTGGTATTATCACCATGACCGCTTCTGGTTCTATTGCCTTATTATTATTTGGCCTAGCCAATGGTAGAATCTTTGCTTCAGAGATTAACGGCATTGATAACTCTAAAACAATCTTTGGCTTCTTAAATCCAAAGATATTCCATGGTTGGCAACAAGTAATGGTAGTCGCGGTTATCGTCGCCATAGTCTTAGCGGTTGCCTATTTCTTCTTTGGTACTGAATATGGTATGGCCATACGTGCCACTGGTATCAATGAGAAAATGGCCAAATCACAAGGCATTAATACTACAGTTACCACAATTATATGTGTTTCCATTAGTAACGCTTTAATCGGCTTAGCAGGCGCTCTTATTGCCCAAATCGATAGTGGCATGAACGCACAAGGTGCGACTGGTTATCTTGTTGTCGGCTTAGCAAGTATTCTTATCGGTGAAACATTATTTGGTAAAAGATCGTTTAAAAACGCTCTTATATCCATTAGTTTAGGTTCAATACTATACTTCGCTATCATCATGCTTGCTACCCAAGTATTCAAGATGCCAACAGACTTAACTAAATTACTATATGCTTTCTTAATCGCTTTAGCGCTTTGCCTTCCAATGATTAAGCAAGCAATCTTAAAACTTTGGGCACGAATTTCACCGCCTATAAAGAGATTCTTTAAAAAGTTATTTGTTAGAAAGAAAAAGAAGGAGGCTGAATAACTATGTTAGAACTAAAAAACGTCACTAAAACATTCAACCTCACTGGTAACAAAGAAGACTTAAGAGTGGCCTTGGACCACGTTAATTTACAAATCGAAAGTGGTGAATTTGTCACCATTATCGGTAGCAATGGTTCTGGTAAAAGTACCACGATGAATATCCTCACCGGTGTTCTTAAACCAGATTTAGGGCAAGTCTTATTAAATAATGTTGATATCACTAAGATGGATGAACATGAACGTGCAGCCTATTTCGGTCACGTTTTCCAAGATCCAATGATGGGCACATGCGGCGAAATGTCCGTCATTGAAAACTTAGAAATCGCCTATCGTCGTGGTAGAAAGCATTCTCCATTCCTATGGGGCTTTAGAAAATCTCATAAAAAAGAATTCATTCGTGAATTAAAAAGATTTGATTTAGGTTTAGAAGATAGACTTAATCAAAAAGTTGGTGTTATGAGTGGTGGTCAAAGACAAGCTTTAACTTTGTTAATGGCCACAATGCGTAATAAACCAACACATAAGACAGTTAAGAAAGACTACATCACATTCTGTGAAAAAGACCATGAAGTCGCTAGAAAAGAATTTGAAAGTGTCTATAAACCAGCGCTCGCGGAATATAAAACTAATAAGTCCTCTATTAGAAAAGATAAATCCTTATCCTTTAAAGAAAAACGTGAAGCACTAGCAAAAGCCTATGATGAATTTGATAAAAAGATTCGTCAATTTGACTTAACAAAACAAATTCTTTTATTAGATGAACATACCGCTGCCCTTGATCCAAAGACAGCGAAAAAGGTTTTGGAATTAACAGATAAAATCGTTAAAGAAAACCAAATGACAACATTAATGATTACCCACAACATGAAAGATGCTCTGACATATGGTAATAGATTAATTATGTTCCACACTGGTCATATTATTTTTGACGTCAGAGGCGAAGAAAAAGCAAAACTCACCGTTGAAGATTTATTAAAAAAATTCGATGAAGCGGATCAAAAAGCGATAGAAATGTAATATAAACCACGTTACACGTGTATCATTTTTCTCGTAATGTAGACATTAAGAATTTTTTTGATACAATATAGGCGTTATGAAAATTGCTATATCTGTCGAATCTACTGTCGACCTCTCTAAAGAATTAATTAAACAATACAATCTTGAAATGATTCCATTCACTGTCTTATTAGGCGAAACAGCCTATAAAGATGGAGATATCACATCTCAAGACATCTTTGACTTCGTGGCCAAAGAAAAGATCTTACCAAGGACAAGCGCTATTAATGATTTCCAATATCGTGAACACTTCGATAATTTAAAGGCTAAAGGATATGACGCTATTATCCATATCTCATTAAGTTCTGAAATCTCATCATCATTCTCACATGGGGAATTAGTCGCTACTAAATACGATAACGTTTACGTCATTGACTCAAGAAGCTTATCTACTGGTATTGCCTTACTTGCCATCTATGCTTGCAAGTTAAGAGATAAAGGCTATAAACCACAAGAAATTGTGGAGAAAGTTAAGGCCCGTATCCCTTATGTTCAAGCAAGTTTCGTTATTCAAACTCTTGAATACTTACATAAAGGTGGTAGATGCTCTGGCTTATTACGCTTTGGCGCAACTATCTTAAGAATCAAACCACAAATCATTGTTAGTGATGGTAAAATGGCACCTGCTAAAAAGTACATTGGCCGTAAAACTCAAGTTATCAATGGCTATTGTAAAGACACCTTAGAACAATTCGCTAATCCTGACTTATCAGTGGCGTTTGTGACTCATACACAAGCCACACCTGAAATGGTCGCTGTAGCGATTGACGCTCTTAAGGAACGTGGATTCAAAACAATCTATGAAACAACTGCTGGTGCAACAATCACTAGCCACTGTGGTCCACAAACACTAGGTATCCTCTTCATTAATGATGGAGGAACCGAAGACTAAGAAAAAACTGGTTCAAACCAGTTTTTCTTTTTACCTTTTTCTGTTTCTTCTAAATAGATACCAAATAATTTCTAATACTTCTAATGGGATAGCGACTACGAACAATAATGGAAGTGGCAAGTTCATGACCACGAAGAATGTTAAGAAGAGAGATAACGCAGCAGTCCAGATAATAATGGAAGTAGCGATCATTCTTAAGAATCTATTGTGATAGATGAATTCCCAAACGAGAAGAATAATACCAGTTGTTAATGTGCCGTATATAAATGTTAACCAAGGTTCAAATGGTGCATTTGGAGCAAATCTACTTAACAAAGTATTTAATAAGAAGAATGTAAGAACAGTCACTAACCAGTTAATACCAATTGATAATAACTTTAAGTATGTTTGTTTTCTTTTCTTATTTTGACTAACCTTAACGGCTTTATGTTCACTTTGATAGAAGTCATCAACAGTGATGCCATAGAAATCCGCGAGTGATTTCAAAACAAAAATATCAGGGAAGCCTTCACCTCTTTCCCATTTGGAGACAGACTTATCGGAATAATTAAATTTATCCGCGAGCTCTAATTGGGTGAGACCGCTAGCCTTACGATAGTAAGCGAGGTTTTTCGCTAATAGTTCTTGTTGGTTAGTAATGTCGTTTTCCATAAACCGTTAATGATTTTATTAAATATTTGTCTAAAAGGCAAATAATAGGGGCAAAAGTCTTTTCAAATTACTCTTTTTGTTTCAAGAATTGCTTGAGGAAAAGAATAGTTCTGCGGTTAATAACTGACATTGAATAAAGTTTATTAACATCAGCGTTAGCTTTCTTGATCATATCCGCTCTATTTTCTTTATTCAAAGAAAGACCGGCTTTAAGACCTTTTAATAAGTCATAGATTTCACAATCCTCAACCCATATAGCATCATCTTTAAATGACTTCATAAATTGACGATTTCTAACAGAAACCACAATAGAATTGCTATTGAAGTAATCCACTAAGTTAGCGGGAACATAATATCTATCAAAGTCTTCAGTAAATGGTAGTGGATTAACATTTAATAAAGAGTGGCTCGCTAAAGAGATAACTTCATCACTTGGAATATTTCCAAGATTGATAACATTTTGATTGTTGTGAATGACTTTAATAAGTGTTTCGTTATCTGGATAATAGCCAGAAATAATTAATTTAAGTTTTGGATTATCTAATTCTCTAAAAGCAAGAATGAGTTGGACAATACCATGGTTTGGTTCTAACGAACCATTAAAGAATATATAATCACCATATTCGTTTTCTTTATTTATAACGACGTTATCGTCTAAGACACCTTCAAATGATAAATTAGCTCTGTTATAGGTGTTATATAGAGTATTTAAACCTTGAGTTAAGGTAATATAGCCAGATAAGTTTTCCGCAAGACTTAGTATCGAAGTAGCGTAGCTCTTACCAGTATTGTGAATACTACTTGGAGTATTATTACAAACACCAATAATTGGAAGATTATACTTTTTAGCGAACTTCGTAGAATTTCTTAAGACGTTTGGATTAAGTGTATCAGTAATGATAATGCAGTCCTTAAGATTCATCTTACTTAAGATTTTATTGCACTGTTTCGTGACTGTTGAATAACGTAAAAGTTTATTTCTTTTTATTTCCAAATAGTGCCAAGTAATTTTGCCTTCTTGTTTTGTTTCGGCATCTAGTTTCTTAAGCTTGCAATATCTTCTAGAAAAAGGACGCATTGAGAAGACTTCCACTTCGTGGGTCAACGCTAAGGAACGGATAAAACGATTATGAAGATTTTGAATGGACGCATTTAAAGAAGAGTCCCACATCTTAGAGAAGGATACATAGTCTTCTTTTTTACATGCTGTTGTGAAATAGATAATTCTCATATATCGTTATCTGTTTGGCACCGCCAAACACGCCTACATTATAGTGTTTTATCTTCCAAAAAGATATAGGAATGATAAAATTGAAGCATGGAAAAAGCACCTAAAACATGGAATGAGTTTTTTAAAAAACTCCAAAACGAAGAATTCTGTTTAAAGCTCAATGACTTTCTTAATAAAGAATATCGTGATTATACTTGCTACCCTCCAAGGGAGTTATTATTTAATGCTTTTAGATTAACTCCATTAGATAAAGTCAAAGTCGTAATAGTGGGTCAAGATCCATATCATGAACCAGGTCAAGCGATGGGTTTATCCTTTTCTGTGCCTAAAGGAATTAAGGTTCCTCCATCATTAGTGAACATCTATAAAGAGATTGCTCAAGAGTATAACGCTAAGATGGATTTCTCATCTGGTGACTTAACCTATTTAGCAAAGCAAGGCGTACTTCTTTTAAACTCTATTCTATCCGTTAGAGCGCATCAAGCGATGAGCCATAATACGGAAGAATATAAGATGTTTTTAGCCAGAGTTTTAGAAGTCCTAGATAAACAAACCACCCCAATAGTTTTCTTATTATGGGGTGGTCCTGCGAGAAAATTAAAGGGCTATTTGCATAACCCTTCACACTTGATATTAGAATGCATCCATCCATCGCCTCTTGCGGCAAATCATGGGGGATGGTTCGGAAATAATCACTTCACCGAGGCAAATAGGTATCTTAGGGAGCACGGCCTCAGCGAAATAAATTGGTTAAATAATTGATTCGTTATTTTTCTTTCTTTTAATAATAGCAAGAATTAATAACACAATTGATGTAAGCATTACTACTCCACCAATAGCAAACCAGATCCAATAAAGAGTTGGATCTTTTCCTTTTCTAATAACTTTCATTAACCTATAAAGGCCAAAGACAAATGTAGATGTTGTAATCGCGCTTAAAGCCCCAGTATAAGTGACAAAAGAGAAATCATTTTTGAAAGTTTTGATCAATGAAATAACACCTAAGACAACTAAGAATGCACCCATGACAAAGAGAATCATACTGTCTGGGTCAAAGTCATATTCAAAGCTGCCACCATAGTCTTCCAAGTAGAAACTCTTAATGTATCTAACAAGGAAAAAGATAAAGAAGAATAAACCAGTGGACACTGTTAAGAATGAAACAATCATTGGACCAGTGGTGTTGGTTTCTTTTTCAGAATCAATAAATGTACTTCTAGTAGCAAGAATCTTAGGGGCAAATAATTGAATAATGATTAATAAAGCCGCAGTTAAGATGATGGATGGACCAATAAATGCAATGTTATAAACAAATGAATATAACCAAGGTTGCATTTCATTTAATCCCCAGGCAAAGTCTGCTTGGTTAGCCCAGAAGAAGATGCCTGCTAAATAGTGAGATAAGAATTTCATTAAACCGCCAATTACTGTGCCAAGTATAAGCACGGCTATTTTCTTATCTATACTTTTGGCTCTATCGTAAAGTGGCTTTGTTAAAGCCGCAAGTGCTACAAAAGCGTAAGGAAAGATGTAGTCCAAGAATAATTGGAATACGTTAACAATGTAGGCGTTTGATGCAATATCAAGTAAGCCCATGATTAAGCCGGTGACTAAGGCTGGAATTAAACCACGACGATAAGCAATAATTAAAACCGCAATCATCGCAAAGCCAATGGAGCCACCGTTTGGAAAGACACCTTTAAAGATGATGCCTTGTAATTCGTCAAAGACGAATCCTAACGCGGCAAAAATACCAACTTCAGAAATGGTACGTACCGCAGTTGTGGTGTTTTTCATAAACACACTCCTCCTAAATAAAAACCCTCAAACTAGTCGAGGGGGAAACGTTTCAAATAAAAAAGTTCCCTCCGCTAGAATTACCTAGATCAGGTACGGTCGATCCCAAGAAGGATCCTCTCAGCCGAATTTCGTTCAGCTCCCACCAAAAATAATAAACTTTTGTTTAACTATTGCAAATGATTTTTCTATTCTTCCATATATAAAGCAGTAACAATTTTATTGTTGTTATGTTATAGTTATATCAGTTTTGGAGGTACACCATGGAAAACGAAGATATCAAGACTATTGATGAACAACAAGAAGAGCCAAAAATCGAAGAACCAAAACTCGATGAAGAAGCTCAAAAAGAAGATAAGCCATACAATGTGGCGATTGAAGAAGTTAGAAAAGAACTCTTCACATCTTATTCAAGAACAAGAAAAATTAGTAACATCATCATGTTCGTTGTTTTAGCGGCGATCGTGGGCATTATGTTCTTAATCATGAATAACAACCCAGTCCTTAAATATATTGGCTTTGGTTGTGGTGGCGCTTTAATCGTCGGCATGATTGTTTATTATCTTTTAACAAGAAAGAAATTCCCAAACAAAACAAAAGATTATATCTCTTTCTTCGCTAATAAAATAAGAGAAAGAATGTTTGGCGCTAAACCATATGAAAATGTTACTTTTGATGAATCCGAAAAATTCGCTTTAGCGGATTTCGTCGGTGATGGTGTTTATAAAGAAGCCTCAGGCATCAATTCAAGAAACATCATCAGAGGCGAATATAAAGGCCATCACTTCACCTACGGTGAATTGGCTTTATTAAGACCATCTACAAGAAAGCAACAAGTTCCACCTTTATTCGTTGGTAAATACGTTACCCTTCCAAATGACTTAGAATTTGAAGGTCGTTTTGTCATCGTCATGCAAAATGAAAAACAACCATATGACTTACCAAACGATATCGATGACTTAAAAGTCTTAGAAGAAAAAGATGGCATCATTGTTTATGGTCCAGAAGGTGCGGATATTCGCAAAGTCCTGAAGGGCACATTCTTAAGTGATCTTCGTAAGATTAAAATCGAAGGTCGCTTGTTCAACGTTAACGTTGTTGTTTGGGGCGGTCATTCCGCAGCTTACTTAAGTTATGATGACGCCATTATGGCGGTTCCATTCGATAAACCATTTGATACTGCTGGTTTTGAACAATCCTTTAAGGATGTTGACGCCATCATTAAATTATTAGCAGGAGAATAAAATGTCTTCCGTCGGACGTTGGTATAGTATCCGTTGCTATAAACATAACGGTGCCTTACATCGCGTTTGGGATCGTGGTTTAGTCTTGGAAAATACCGAAGACTATTTAGTTATTGCCACGAAGAAAGCTAAAGTTATCGAGGCTAATGGCCGTTGCTGGTTTACTAAAGAACCAGCGGTTACCATTTTTTCGAAGAAAGAATGGTGGAATGTCATTTGTATGCTTAAAAAAGATGGTGTTTGCTATTACTGTAACATCGCTTCTCCAAGCATCATAGATAAAGACGCAATCAAATACATTGATTACGACTTAGACGCTAAGTTATTCCACGACAATGAAATAAGAGTTTTAGATGAAAAAGAATATCTCCATCATAAAAACACTTATCAATATAGCGATGAACTCGATGCAGTTCTAAAGAACCAAACAAAAATTATCGTTGAAAGAATGAGAAATCGTGAATTCCCATTTGATGACGATTTAATTAACCGTTACTTCAATCAGTATCTAGAAAGTACGAAGAAGGAATAAAATGGAACATCAATTAATCACTTATAGTGCCGAAGAGACAATGAATCTTGGGCAGAAATTTGTTGCCCTTGCAAAACCTGGTTCAACATTCTGTTTAACCGGTGATTTAGGCGCGGGTAAAACAACCTTAGTGAGAGGTATTGCGAGAGCCTTAAATATTAAAAATGTTGTTCAGTCTCCAACATTTAATATTATGAAAGTCTACTTTGATGGAGATCGTCCTTTAATCCATATCGATGCCTATCGCCTCGCGGATGTTAACACTGATATCGGCTTAGATGAATACATTGGTTATGAAACAGGTATCACCGTCATTGAGTGGCCTGAATTCATTAAGGATTTGATTCCAGAAAATGCCATCGAAGTAAACATTAGACACGCTGAAGGCGATACAAGAAACATCACCATTAAGAGTGATGATAAAGACTTTATGGAGGGACTTAAATAATGGTTACAATTCTTTTAGATTCCTCAAATACAAACCTTTCAGTTGGTATTGCTAAAGACAATATTCTTTTAGACTACATTTCTTACGAAGCTTGGCAAAGACAATCAGAATATATGATTGTGGAACTTAATAAGCTTTTAGAGAAACACAATATCAAAAAAGAAGACATTACTGATGTCATGGTCGCTAAAGGACCAGGCTCATATACAGGCGTAAGAATTGCCATCACAATCGCTAAAACAATTGCCGTGGCATTAAACGCTAAGTTATATGCTGTGAGTTCCCTAAGAGTGGAGAAAAACGGTGACGTTCCTTCTATTTGCCTTATTAACGCTAGAAGTAATCGTTCTTACGTTGGTGTTTATCAAGGCCAAGAAATCTTATTGAATGACTGCATTATGAAAAACGATGAAGTCATGAAATATATAGCAGATCATCCAGACTACAGTGTCTGTGGTGACACTAAATACCTTAACATTGAAGGTATAGAGTCTAACACCATGAAAGAGATGTTAGATTTAAAAGATTCATTAGAATCTATTAACCCACTTTCATTAAAACCAGTGTACATGAAGGACTAAGATGCAAAACTTATTTGTGAACATTAGAGAAGCTAAATTAGACGATTTAAAAGTAATCATGCAAATCGAGCAATTATGCTTTCCTCATGGCGCTTGGAAAGAGGAAAATATCCTCTATGAATTAAAAGAAAATCCAGTAGCCCATTTCTGGGTTATTGAACTCTCAATTAATAACGAAGATGGTTATCAAGTAGTCGGGTTCTGTGACTATTGGGAAACCTTCGACAGTGCGACGATCTGCCAAATCGCTGTTCACCCATATTTACAAAGAAAACAATTGGGCTCAGCGATGATGGATGAAATCTATAACGATTGTTACGCGAAAAAGATTAGAACTCTCACCTTAGAAGTGAGAACCACTAACGAAAAAGCTATTAACTTCTATAAGAAGCATGGCTTTAAAACAGAAACAACAAAACCGCATTATTACGATAACGGTGATGATGCGTATTACATGATTTTGGAAGTGAAATAACATGGCATTAATATTAGCAATTGAATCAAGTTGTGATGAAACAAGTGTAGCGATTACTAGAGATGGTAAACTCCTTTCTAATGTCATCAATACACAAATTGAAGTCCATCAAAAATATGGTGGTGTGATGCCTGAAATAGCATCTAGACTTCACTGCGAAAATATTTCTTTAGTGCTTAAAGAAGCTTTAGAAAAAGCTGATGTTAAATTAGAAGACATTGATGCTTTTGCTGTGACTAGAGGCCCAGGCTTAATTGGCGCTCTCCACGTAGGTATGCAATGCGCTAAAACATTAGCGATGCTTTATAAGAAGCCATTAATCCCAGTCCATCACTTAGCAGGACATATCTACGCTAATGAATTTAATGAAGAACTTAAGTTCCCATTATTAGCGGTAGTTGTCAGTGGTGGTAACTCTGAACTCGTCATTATGAAAGACCATATGAATTTTGAAATCATTGGTGAAACAAGAGATGACGCCATTGGTGAATGCTACGATAAAGTGGCTAGAGTCTTAGGCTTACCTTATCCAGGTGGCATTCCAATTGATAAATTGGCTAAAGAAGGCGAGCACACATATCATTTACCAACACCACTTAGTGGTGAACATACTTACGATATGTCTTTCTCTGGTCTTAAGACCAATGTTATTAATTTAGTTCATAATCTAGAACAAAAAGGCGAAAAAATCAGAGTCGCGGATATGTGCCGTAGCTTCCAAGATGTCGCTGTTGGTATGGTTATTAATAGAGCTGTTAAAGCTATTCAAGAATATAACGTTAAACAAGTCGTTTTAGCGGGAGGTGTTTCCGCTAACTCATATTTAAGAAGTGAAATGGTGAAAGAGTGTGAAAAGCTTAATGCACATATCATTATTCCACCAATGTGGTGCTGCACTGATAATGCCGCGATGATCGCAAAAGTCGCTGAGCATTTATACGATATGAAAGTCTTCGCGGGACTAGATTTAGGGGTCGATCCTAACTGGTCTATCGAAAAATGGGCAGAATTCCAAAATTAAAGTGACATTGTTACTTTAAGTAACTATGATATTGATAAGGAGCATTTTATGGAACCTATGAAAATTACTAATTTTGAACTCTATGACATCGTCACAAACGGTGACCAAGAAGAGATTAATTCCCTTGAAACATTAGAACTCCAAGGTTGGGTTAAAACTAACCGTGATAATGGTTCAATTGGTTTCGTTGAATTTAACGATGGTACATATTTCAAAAGCGTCCAACTTGTTTATACAGATAAATGTCAAAACCATGATGTCTTATCTTCTTTAAAAACAGGTGCCGCGATTACAGTTACTGGTAAGTTAGTTTTAACTCCAGAAAACAAACAACCATTTGAAATCGCTGTTGAATCATGCGTTTTAGAAGGTGATGTTGCTGATGATTATCCTCTTCAAAAGAAGAGACACAGCTTTGAATTCTTAAGAGAAATCGCTCACATTAGACCACGCGCTAATACATTCCAAGCGGTCTATCGTGTGAGAAGTGTTCTTTCCTTTGCGATTCATGAATTTTTCCAAAACAATGGCTTTATTTATGTGCATACACCATTAATTACCACAAACGATGGTGAAGGCGCAGGCAACGTCTTTGACGTTGTCACACACGATACAAAAGATCCAAACAGTTTCTATGGTCGTAAAGTTAACTTAACTGTTACTGGTCAATTACACGTTGAACCATTTGCTTTAGCCTTTAGAGATGTTTATACATTTGGTCCTGCCTTTAGAGCGGAACACTCTAACACCGTTAGACATGCTTCTGAATTCTGGATGGTGGAACCAGAAATGGCCTTCACTGATTTAGAAGGTAATATGGATGTCATTGAAGACTGCGTTAAGTTCTGCATTAACTACATCATGTCCGTTTGCCCACAAGAAATGGAATTCTTCAACAACATGATTGATAAGACTTTATTAGAAAGACTCAATCACGTCGCTAATAGTGACTTCAAGAGAATGACATACACTGAAGGTGTTGAACTCTTAAAGAAAGCTGTTAAAGAAGGTCATAAGTTCGAAAATAACAATATCGAATGGGGTATGGACTTACAAAGTGAACACGAAAGATATCTCACTGAAGAAATCGTTAAAGGTCCATTATTCTTAACCGATTATCCAAAAGAAATTAAAGCTTTCTATATGAGAGAAAACGATGATGGTAAGACCGTTGCCGCTTGTGACTTATTAGTCCCAGCAGTTGGTGAACTCGTCGGTGGTTCTCAAAGAGAAGAAAGATATGATGTCTTACTTAAGAAGATGCAAAAACTCGGTAACGATAAGGAATTAGATTGGTACTTAGATACCCGTAGATACGGTGGTTGCAAACACTCTGGTTTCGGTATCGGCTTTGACCGTTTACTCATGTACATCACTGGTATGCAAAACATCCGTGATGTCCAACCATATCCAAGAACAAGCAATAGCATTAAATACTAGGAGGTTATTATGATTGAAGAAGTTGTCGATAGCGAAAAAGAGGCCCGTAAGGCTAGAATAAAAACAAGATTCCTCTGGGTTATCATTATCCTAGACTTACTTTTGTTTGGCTACGCAGCTTATGAAATCGTAATGATTATCATTAACCTAGTTAAGTAAAAAATAAACAAAAAAGAAATCCCGTTAATTCGGGATTTTTCTTTTACATTGGTTGAACAGGATTGTTTGGTTGTTGAGGTTGTTGTGGTGGAGTGTTTTGATCAAAGTTATCTAAGCTCTTTTCAAACACTTTCTTAGAAAGCTTAATCGCTCTGATGGTTCTCGCTAAATAGGCTTGAGCAGCGATGAAATACCATGTGCCACCGACGACCATACAAACGATATAGACATAACACCAAATAGCATCAACTGAGAAGTGTGGTTCATTAACAAGTGGTGGCCACTTCGCTAATAAAGTTAAGCCCCAAATCTTTGTGTATGAATCTGGATCTTTAAAGTCCCAAACCCAAAGTAGTGTACCAAAGCCTGTACCACCTTCATTTTTAGTGCCGTTATTGTAGTTAAGCAAGTCATAAGACCAATCTTTAGTAATAGCGTTTCTAATAAGAAGAGTACCAACACCCACAAGGATGATAATAATTGGTATCCAAGCTTGTTTTAAGAAGTGACGAATATTCTTTTTCGCAGCATATTTTCTTAATTGGTGAGGTGTTTTAACAATGTGATTAGTGACAACATCACTCACTAAAGTATCACATTTCTTACCTTGCCATCTCATTGTTCTAACAATTAATGAACCGAGCAAACCGATGATAACGAAAAGAAGAATAATCGCAAAGAGAAGAGCGATAATTACTCTTTTGTCATTTTCCGTTAACTTAATTAATAAATTAAAATTCATCGTTTACCCCAATCATCAAAATTTATATTCACACCAGAATCGGTGTCATCATCTTCATCAATTGAATATGTATCATCAGTGGTGCCTTTTGGTCTATAGACTTCAAGTTCTTCCTCTTCTTCCACTGGTTTATTATCTTCTCCAAAAGGATCTAAGAAATCATCTAATGGATCTTCATGGTCATCAGGAATTAATTCCTTAACAGGTTCAGGTTTGACCTCTTCTTCCACTGTTGGTTGTGGCGCAGGTGTTTCTTCTACTGACGCTGCTTGTATGGGAGCAACCTCTGGAGCGGGTTCTTCTTCAAAGACAACTTCTTCAATAGTGGTTTGTTGTCTAGGAAGTGGTGTTTCAGGAGTTGGTTCTTCTAAGAAATCATCTTCATCATATGTTTCTTCGTAGAGAAGTCCACCTTGACCTTGGTTATTAACTTGAGGTTGTGGTTGAGGTTGAGGATTATTTTTCGCTTCTTCCGCTTCCTTCATAAGTCTTAATTCTTTATCTTCAGGTAGTTCTGGGAAGAACTTTTGACCAGTGAAGAAATAGAAAATAGATTTAATGAGTTGGAAGATAAACGCTAATAAGCCAATCACAGCAAAAATCGCCAATGCCACCAAGAAGAATGGGAAGCAAAGGATGTAAAGAATTCCGCGACCGAATGCCTTAAGTAAATCTACCATGGTAATAATATTTTAATTATTAATTTGCTTAGATAACAAGATATTTTTAATAAAACTTGTCAGTCCAGTTGCAAGTGGAAATAAACCAAATAACATGAAGCCCACTGGTTTATCAATTTTAGTGAAAAAGATCACAAAAACGATAAAAGAACTAACCATCGTAATGCCTAATAAAACATAAGCAAAAGTTCGTTTGGCGAGAATGATATCTATTAATAGGAAAATAGCGAAATAGAACGATAGCGCCACAAAGGATAATGACATAGGTCTATAAGTAAAAGCTAAGATAGTGGCGACCACTAAACAAGCGAATAAACCAATGACATATGGAGTAAAAGAATTGACACGGGTATCAGTTTCTACACCAAGTTTCTTAATCTCGGTTAATAAAACAAAGTGAGTAATAGAACACTGTGTTAAAGCGATAAAGAGAATAAATAGATGCATCAATTCTTCTTTAAAGGCAAATTCGTTTAAATGGAAAATGGTTAAGAATGTCTCAACCATATCGGTATTTGTCATTAAGTTGATTAATGGAATAAAAGCATATGTTAAAGCCACTTCAATTAAAGTAGAACTTAATATCATCCAGAAGGGGTGAATCTTTTTATCTAAAAGTAGGCCAATCACAAAGCCAGAACATAATGCTGGGACAATATAGAAAATTGTATCAGCGATGTTAAAGATCATACATAATCCAATACTCGCTACAGCGTAGATGATGTAATATCTTTTCTGACAGAAATAAGAAACAACTCCACTAACAAATGGCAATAATAAGATAAGTAAAACCATTAAAAATGGCACATAAGTATCAAGGACGATAAAAATGAGATTTATCGCAGTCATGATGGCCATATATGTAATGTTATGAACTAACGTTGTCTTTTTAGAAAAAAGCGCCATATAGTTATTTTACTATTTTTTGTGTAAGAAAGCACAAAAACCCGTATACTAATGCTATGAAATTATCAAGATTCATTGTTCCTATCTTAAGTTTTAGTTTATTAACTGCTTGTTCACAAAGTGAAAATTCTAGTGAATCTTTTAAAGCATATAAAGATTTTGAAGTAGTGGCTAATAACTCAATTACCTGGCCAGAAATCTTAAATCAAGAAGAGAAAAGCTACATTATATTCTTTTATTCTGAGACCTGTGCTTATTGTCACGAAATGCAACAAGAAGTCATAGATTTTGCTATCACGTGTCCACTAAAAACCTATTTTTTGAATACTAGTGAAAACACTGTTCCTATTAAAGAAGATAAGGTAATTAACGTTAAAAACTATGAAGAAGCCTCAATTACTGGTGCACCCACAATTTTAGAAGTGAATGATGCCGTAGTTACTGATAATATCGCAGGTATAGATGACTGTCTAACATACTTAAATGTCCAAAGAGTGAAACAAAATTAACTCTTTATTGCATGTAGGCACTTTTCTTTGTAATATATTGTTAACAATATATGAATTACAAAACAGAATTAAATGAAAATCAATTTGAGGCTGTAACTACAGAAGCTCAACACGTTAGAATTATCGCAGGTGCGGGTTCAGGTAAGACACGTGTTTTAACATATCGTATTTCTTACCTTATTAGTGAAATGGGCGTTGCTCCATGGAAGATTTTAGCTATTACTTTTACCAATAAAGTCGCTAATGAAATGAAATCTAGAGTGGACAAAATGTTCCCTGAAAAGAGCCAAGATTTAACAATTAGAACTTTCCATAGTTTTGCCGCTTATTTCTTACGTCATGAAATATCCATTATTGGTTTCCCTGCTTCTTTCACAATCCTTGATGAAGAAGATCAAACCAAATTAGTGAAAGATATCGCTGCTACAATGGGCTTTAAGCGTGGTGATAAGATTGTCGGTAAAGCCTTAGGTTATATAGGTAAACAAAAGCTATTAGGTAAATATCCAGAAGATATTAAAATCATCAAGCCATCTTTTGAAGATGAAAAGACATGTTTAGAAATCTATCAAATTTACGAAGAAGAGAAATATAAAAACTATTCCTTAGACTTTGATGATTTACTTTTACAAACAAATTACATCTTAGAAAACTATCCAGATATCCGCATTAAGTGGCAAGAAAGAATTGAACATATCTTAATCGATGAATTCCAAGACACTAACGATGTGGAATATAAGATGATTAACTTCCTTAAAAAACCATCAACATCTTTATATGTTGTGGGTGATCCAGACCAAACCATCTATACCTGGAGAGGGGCTAATCAAAACATTATCTTAGATTTAAATAAACGTTACTTAGATATGATTACTATCGTTTTGGATAGAAACTATCGTAGTACACAAGCCATCTTAAATGCTGCAAATAAATTAATTGCTTATAACAAACTTAGAGTTACTAAGAACTTATATACAAAAGAAGTAGGGGGCGAACCTATCACTGTTAACTGTTCTCCTTCTGGAAGAATGGAAGCCGACTATGTCGCTAGAGAAATTAGAAGACTCAAAGACTATGGTGGTTATAACTACGCTGATATTGCATTGTTATATCGCTCTAACTACATCACTATGGACTTTGAAGCGGCTCTTACTCGCTATCAAATTCCTTATAAAATCTTTGGTGGCACTAAGTTCTATCAAAGAAGAGAAATTAAAGATGTCTTAGCCTATTTCCATTTAATCGTGAATACAAAAGACGATATCTCTTTCTCACGTGTTTTAAATGTTCCAAAAAGAGGCTTTGGTGAAACTTCTGAAAACTTACTTAAATCAGAAGCGGATGCCGCTAATAAATCCTTATATGAATATGTGAGAGACATCGATCCTAAAAATAGTGAAATCAAAACATCATTAATCAATGCCGCTAAGAATATGGTTAAGCTTATTGAAATTGCTAGAGAAGATATCAAGAAGAATGAAGAAGTATTCTCCAAAATCTTAGAAGATATGATTTGGAACACAGGTTATCAAGAATATCTCAGAAAAGAAGATGATGGTGATGAACGTATTGAAAACGTTAAAGCCTTATTTGAAGATATCCGTCACTATTTAAAGAATAATCCTTCATCTACATTTGATGAATATTTACAAAACATTGCCTTATTAAGCGCGCAAGATGAAATCATTGATGGTGACCATGTCACATTGATGACTGTTCATACCGCTAAAGGCTTAGAATATCCAGTCGTCTTTGTTTTACGTTTTAACCAAGGCGTCTTCCCAAATCAAAGAGCGATGATGGAAGGTGGCTATGTTGCCATGGAAGAAGAAAGAAGATTAGCCTATGTCGCGATGACTAGAGCCAAAAAGAAACTCTATCTCACCTTAGCGATGGACTTCTCTTATGTTATCCAAGGTAATTTAGTCCCATCTCAGTTCTTAAAAGAATCTGGTAATGAAGTGGTGCAAAATAGAGACATTATGTTCCGTAGTGTCCCTCGCCCACAAATGCAAAGACCAAAGGTCTACCATTTTGATGATGGTGATCATTTAGACTTTGAACAAGAAAAGAAACCAAGTACTCCAATATTTGATGATGTCAGAAATGATGTCGATGATTGGAAAGTTGGTGACATCGTTATTCATAAGAAGCTAGGCAAAGGTGTTGTCGTAGCCTTAGAAGGCGATGATATTATTAAAGTGAATTTCGAAGAACATGGTGAAAAATCAATACTTGGAACACATCCTAGTGTTTCCAAAGGAGGACATGAAGCATGAGTGTCAAAGAAAGAATTGATGAAATAAGAAATTTATTAGAAAAGTATAACTACGAATACTACGTATTAGATAACCCATCAGTTACTGACGCGGAATATGACCGCCTCATGCAAGAATTAATCATGCTCGAAAATGAGCATCCTGAATTCCAATCTCCTTTAAGCCCAAGCCAAAGAGTGGGTGGCATTGTCCAAGACAAATTTAAAGAAGTTACTCATAAAAGAATGATGCTTTCTTTAGCTAATGCTTTTAATGAAGATGACTTAAGAGATTTTGATAAAAAAGTTAGAGAAATTACTGGCTTAGATAAAGTCACCTATATGGCGGAAATGAAGATTGATGGTCTTGGTATGTCACTTGTCTATCATGGCAATTTAGAATACGCTGCGACTAGAGGTAATGGTGTCACTGGTGAAGATGTCACCGCCAATGTTATCACCATTAAATCAATACCGTCTCGCATCAATATCCCAGATGACTTTGAAATTAGAGGCGAAGTATTCATGCCTAAAAAGTCTCTTGAAAGACTCAATAAAGAAAGAGAACAAACAGGTGAACCATTATTCGCTAACGCAAGAAATGCCGCTGCTGGTAGCATTAGACAACTCGATAGTGGTATTGCTGCTTCTCGTGGTCTAGATGCTTTCTGGTATTACTTTGTTAACGCTAGTGATTTTGGTATTAGATATCACAGTGAAGCCCTCAAAATGGCGGACTCACTAGGCTTTAAAACAAATCCTGAAAGAAGATTATGTAACGGCATTGATGAAGTGCTTAAATACATTGAAGAATATACCGAAAAACGTCCTAGCTTAGCCTATGATATCGATGGTATCGTCATCAAAGTTGATGATATGGCCTTATATGATAAGTTAGGTTATACTGCGAAAACCCCAAGATGGGCGATTGCTTATAAATTCCCACCTGAAGAAGTTATTACTAAACTTGAAGATATTATCTTTACAGTGGGTAGAACTGGTAAGATTACCCCTAACGCTGTTTTAACTCCTGTTAGAGTCGCTGGTTCAGTGGTGCAAAGAGCCACTCTTCATAATGAAGATTTCATTAAAGAAAAAGATTTAAAGATTGGGGACTATGTCGTTATCCGTAAAGCGGGTGATGTTATTCCTGAAGTTGTTCGTCCAGTTAAGGAAAGAAGAACAGG
>CACWSI010000006.1 GCA_902763555.1 uncultured Erysipelotrichaceae bacterium
ATGGGTAGAGAATTTACTCTTGAAGTCTATAAGCATGCAGTGGAAGAAAAATATAGATTCTTCTCATTTGGAGATGCGATGTTCATTTATGGAAGAGACAAAGATTAATTATCAAAAAGAGCAAGAACGGTTACTTAAAAAGTTATTGGAAGCTGGTGAAAAGCCAACATTACTTTTACATGTTTGCTGTGGTCCTTGTTTCACTTATCCTTTTGAATTAATTAAAGATTATTTTAAGATCACCATCATTTATAACAATTCCAATATTTATCCAGAAGAAGAATACCATCGTCGACTTAATGAGCTTAAGGGTTATCTAAAAGCGATATCCGCGGATATTGAAGTTATTGAATTTGATTATGATAATGCAACCTACAACAAAGATTTAGAACCATACGCTAATCAGCGTGAAGGTATGGATCGTTGTCGTGTTTGCTTTAGAAAGAGATTAGGCCAAGCTGTCGACCTCGCCGAAGAACGTGGCTATGACTATGTTGGCACTGTCATGAGTATTTCTAGATTTAAGAATTCACAAGATTTAAATAAAATCGGTTTTGAATTAGCAGAAGGTAAAAGAGTTAAATGGCTACCAGCGGACTTTAAAAAGAATGGTGGTTATGAAAAATCTTTAGATATAGTCCGTAAATATGGATTATATTTCCAACATTACTGTGGATGTAAATTCTCAATTCGCACCACAAAAGAAGAACTGTAATTTATTACAATTTGCGCTTTTCAAAGTTCAATTAATAAAAAAGTATGCTATCATCTAGATAGATATTTTTTGTTATAACATTCACAAATCAGCTATTTTTTCATTTTTTATCAAAATGGGAGACTTTGATTGAAGATAAAGGAGCAATGGTTATGAATAAAAACAAACGCAAAATTTTAATTGTTGAAGATGAGTTCGTTAACCGTGAGATTTTAAAGAACATCTTACTAGATGATTTTGAAATCTTTGAAGCGGAAGATGGTGAAACCGCAGTTGAGTTGTTAGAAAGTAAAAAGAGTGATTTATCACTCATCCTTTTGGATTTGTTCTTGCCTAAGATGTCAGGCTTAGAACTTTTAAATATCATCCAAGCAAATCCTGAACTCAATAACATCCCAGTCATCGTTTTAACAAGTGATAAAGAACTAGAAGTCCAATGCTTACAATATGGCGCTTCTGACTTTATTTCTAAACCATATCCAGACTCCAGTATCATCAAAGCTAGAATTAATAGAGTGGTGGAACTATTTGAAGATAGACAAACCATTAAATCCACTGAAAGAGATGCATTAACAAGACTTTATACTAGAGAATACTTTTATAAGTATGTCGCTGATGAAGATAAGACAAATCCAAACGCAGAAAAAGACGCTATTGCGATTGGCATTAGATCCTTCCATATCATCAAAGAACGTTTCGGTACTTCCATTAGTGATAGTCTTCTCGTTCGTTTTTCCAAACGTTTGAAGAAACTAATGCCAAGTATTTCAGGCATGGTCTGTCACTTAGAAGCGGATACATTTATTGTTTACGCTCAACACTTTGAAGATTATGAAGACTTCATTGAGAGATTATCGCAAGACTTATCCTTGGATAATGAGAGTAAAACACCAATTAAATTACAAATTGGTATCTATCAAAATGTCGATAAAAATCTTGATATCGATGTGCGTTTCGAGAGAGCAAAAATTGCCCTTAATAAAATCAGAGATAGTGTGGTCAAAAACTACTTCATCTTTGATGACAAATTAAAAGAAAAAGAACTCTTTGAAGAAGAGCTTTTAGAAGAGTTTAATGCCGCTATAAATGAGAAACAATTCGTGGTCTTTTATCAACCAAAATTTAACATTCAAGGAGAGGCTCCAAAGCTTGCAAGCGCGGAGGCTCTTGTGAGATGGAAACACCCACAAAAAGGTTTGATTTCTCCAGGTATTTTTATTCCTTTATTTGAAGAAAAAGGTCTCATCCAACAACTTGATTTATATGTCTGGAAAGAGGCTGCTTCTCAGATGAGAAAATGGCAAGAAAAATACCATAAACATGTCCCTGTTTCAGTCAATGTTTCACGTATCGATTTATTCGATCCAACACTCGTTGAAACACTTTTAGATATCGTTAAAGAAAATGGTTTAGAAACCAAGGATTTATTACTCGAAATAACCGAATCAGCGTGCACTGAACACGTTGATGTTATCATCGATAAAACAAATGCTTTAAGACAAGCAGGATTCAAGATTGAAATCGATGACTTTGGTACAGGCTATTCATCCTTAAGTATGATTAACAAGCTTCCACTTGATGCTTTGAAGATTGATATGATCTTTACTCGCAATGCCTTTACTAGTGAAAACGATAACAAAATGATTAAAATCATTATCGATATCGCTTCATACTTAAAAGTTCCAACAATTGCAGAAGGTGTAGAAACCAAAGAACAAGTCGCAGTTTTAAGAGAATTAGGCTGTGATATTGTCCAAGGCTATTACTTCTCAAAACCAGTACCAAATGAAGAATTTGCGGCATTTTTAACCGCGGAAAAATAAAGGAGAAATTGTGTATGATTACCATTGAAAGCTTAAGAAAATACGGCGCGAATGTTGATGAAGGATTACAACGCTGTGTCAGCAACGAACAACTATATTTGACTTTAGTCAACCGTTTCCTAGATCAGAACACTTTTCCTGATTTAAAAGCGGCTATTCTAGACCATGATTTAGAGAAAGCTTTCCATATTGCCCACTCCTTAAAAGGTGTCATTGGAAACCTCTCTTTATCCCCACTTTATGACGTCATTTATCAGCTGACAGAACTACTCAGAAACCGCACAGAAATGGACTATTCAGACTACATTCAAAGGTATGAGATGTCCTATTCCTTGCTCGCTGCATTAAGGTAAAAAATCACCTAATTTTTAATACCAAAAATTCAAAAATTGACCAGAAAAAATGCACTTTTTGGTCTTTTTTGTTGAAAATTTTTTGTTTCGAAAACCATGTCACGTGTCCATTATTTTAGTGCCTTCGCCCTTTATATATTTAAATTTATTTAATAAGTTGTTGACAGCGTATGCACACTCACGTATGATATTAAGCGTTGACGGCTCGCGTTGACGTGCGAGGTTGCTGATACACCCACAGGCGTTGTCATGAAGGTGTATTCAGGTAATTCGCACTGAGAGAGTTAAAGTCAAAGCCTGATAGTGATAGGAGGAAAAACAATTCATGGCAAAAGCAACCACAATTAGGGTTCGTCTTAAAGCGTATGATCATGTCAACTTAGACTTAAGTGCTGAAAAGATCATCGCCGCAGCGAAAAACACAGGCGCCACAGTTGTTGGCCCAATTCCGCTCCCAACGGAAAAGCAAGTGTTCACCATTCTAAGAGCGGTTCACAAGTACAAAGATTCTCGTGAACAATTCGAAATCAGAACACACAAAAGAATCATCGATATTAAGAACTACCGCAAAGAAACTCTTGATTCCTTAAAGAATCTCGACTTACCAGCCGGTGTTGATATCGAAATCAAATTATAGGAGGTAAGAGTCAATGAAAGCTATTGTCGGTAGAAAAATGGGCATGACTGAAGTCTTCACTGAAGATGGCCAAATCTACGCTGTGACAGTCGTTGAAGTCTTACCAAACGTTGTCACACAAGTCAAAACTGTTGAAAAAGACGGTTATGCCGCTGTGCAAGTTGGTTATGAAGAATTAAAAGAATCCAGAGCCAACAAATGCGAAAAGGGAATCGCAAAGAAAGCCAATACAGTCCCACACCAAGTCCTTAAAGAATTAAAGGGCGATGAAATGACAGGCTACCAACTCGGTGATGTTATTAAAGCTGACATCTTCAAAGCTGGTGAAGTCGTCGATGTCATTGGCACAAGTAAGGGTCACGGTTATTCCGGTGTTATCAAACGTTGGAATCAAACCATCGGTCCAAAAGGTCACGGTTCAGGTTACCACAGAGGTCAAGGTACCTTTGCTAACAACGGTCGTTACAACCACGGCGTTATGCCAGGTAAACACATGTCCGGTCATTACGGTAACGAATCTGCAACAGTCCTCAATCAAATGATCGTCGCTGTTGATGCAGAAAAGAACTACATCTTAGTTAAAGGTGGTCTTCCAGGTGCACGTAAGTCAATCGTTGTCATTCGTAGCGCTATCAAAGATGTCAAACATCCAGAAGTTATCAAACCACTAATCGATCGCACTCCAGTTGCTGCTGAAACTCCAGCTCAAGAAGCTCCAGTCGAAGAAACACCAGCTACTGAAGCCGCAGAATAAGAACGGAAAGGAGAACAGTAATTATGGCAGAAAAGAAATCCGTCAGTGTTAAAGTCCTTAACATGGCTGGCGAAGAAGTCTCCAAGATGAACCTCAATGCTGAAGTCTTCGGTATTGAACCACATCAACAAGCAATGTTCGACGCCGTTCAAGTAGAACAAGCTAACCAAAGACAAGCAACCGCTAAAACTAAAGTCAGACATGAAGTTAGTGGTGGTGGTAAAAAGCCATGGCGCCAAAAAGGCACAGGCCGCGCTCGTGCAGGTAGCAGCCGCTCCCCAGTCTGGGTCGGTGGCGGAACAGTCTTCGGACCAGTTGGAAATCAAAACTTCAAGATTTCCCAAAACAAAAAAGAACATAAACTTGCGCTCAAGTCCGCGTTAAGTTTAAAAACAAAAGATGGACTCTTAGTCATCGATGAAATCAAATTTGATGAAAAGAAAACCAAAAACTTCGTTAGCTTCTTAGACGCTATCAAAGTTGGTGGTAAAGCTCTCGTCGTCGTCGATGAAATCACAGAAGAAATCTTCGCTAGCTCCCGCAACGTTGGATTCGCCAAAGTTGTGACAAGCGACAACATCAGCGTTCTCGATGTCTTAAATGTCGACAACCTCGTGATGAGCAAAGCTAGCATCAAAACAGTTGAGGAGGCGTTAAAGTAATATGGCAGCCAAGAAGAAAACCGAAGCAGCAGCACGCTTCCCAAAAGCGACTGAAAAAGACTTCACAGTTATCGTTAAACCATTAATCACTGAAAAAACAATGGCCTTAATGCAAAACGAAAACAAGGTCACAGTCAAAGTGCTCGAAAGCGCTAACAAGACAGAAATCAAATTAGCGTTCGAAAGAATTTTCCAAGTCAAAGTTACAGACGTGAAAGTTCTTAACCAAAGAGCAAAGGACACAACCAGAGGCACCAGATATGCTGGTCATATCTCTGGATTCAAGAAAGCGGTTGTTACCGTCGCTGAAGGCGAAGCAATCGACTTATTCAAAGAATAAGGCAGTTCACTTATTCAAACTATAGGAGGACAAAGTAATGTCAATTAGAACTTACAAGCCTACGTCTCCAAGCCGTAGAGCTATGACAAATTCGACATTCGGTGAAATCACTACATCCACTCCTGAGAAGAGCTTATTAGTCAGTTTATCCAAATCTGGCGGTAGAAATAACCAAGGTAAAATTACCTGCCGCCACATTGGTGGAGGTCACAAACGCAAATATCGTGTTATTGACTTCAAACGTAATAAAGATGGCATCCCAGCAGTAGTGAAGACAATCGAATACGATCCAAACAGAAACGCAAGAATCTGCTTACTCAGCTATGCTGATGGCGAGAAGAGATACATTCTCGCACCAAAAGATATCAAACTCGGTTACAAGATTATGTCTGGTGAAGAAGTTGATATCATGCCTGGTAATGCCTGCTTACTTAAAAACATTCCAGAAGGTACATTAGTTCACAACATCGAATTAGTTCCTGGTAGAGGTGGCCAATTATGTAGAGCCGCTGGTGCTTACGCTCAAGTGTTAGGTGCTGAAGGTAAATATGTTACCCTCCGCTTAATGAGTGGCGAAGTTCGTAAAATCTTAGGAACATGCCGTGCGACAATCGGTACAGTCGGTAATGAAGACTGGAACCTTGTCAATCTCGGTAAAGCCGGTAAAACAAGATGGGCCGGCGTCAGACCTACCGTCCGTGGTAGTGTCATGAACCCAAACGATCACCCACATGGTGGTGGTGAAGGTAAGTGTCCTGTTGGTCGTGATGCACCAAGAACCCCATGGGGCAAACGTGCATTAGGCGTCAAGACAAGAAACAATAAGAAAGCCAGCGGCAAATTAATCGTTCGCCGTAGAAATGGCAAGTAATCGCGAAAGGAGATAGAAAACATGGCAAGAAGTTTGAAAAAAGGCGCATTCGTCGATGCTTCCTTAATGAAGAAAGTCGATGCATTAAACGCTGCTAACAAAAAAGAAGTCATTAAGACTTGGTCACGCCGTTCTACCATCTACCCATCATTCGTGGGTCACACATTCGCGGTTTATAACGGTAAAGAACACATCTCTGTTTATGTCACAGAAGATATGGTCGGACACAAATTAGGTGAATTCTCCCCAACAAGAAAATTCACTGGACATACAGGCCACACCGCTGAAGATAAAGCGGCTAACGCCGGTAAATAGTAGGAGGGACTGATACATGGCAGAAACAAAGAAAACAGCTGCTAAGAAAACAACCAAAAAGGTTGCTGAACCAGTAGTTGAAGAAGAAAAAGTTGAAGCTCCTGTTGAAGAAGCTCCTAAAGCTAAAAAGACAGCCGCTAAGAAAGCCGCTGCTCCAAAAGCTGAAAAGAAAGCCAAAGAAGAAAAGAAACCAGAAGCTCCTAAAAAGCCAATGCCAACAGAAGCTAGAGCCATCGCGAAGAACGTTCGCGTCACTCCACGTAAGGTTCGCTTGGTTATCGATCTCGTCAGAGGCTTACCAGTTAAACAAGCGTTAGGTATCTTAGATAACCTTAACCGTGCCGCTAGCGAACCAGTCATGAAATTAATCAAGTCTGCAGCCGCTAACGCCACCAACAACTTCGGTATGGATGAAGATGCATTATACATCGCTCAAATCTATGCCAATGATGGCTTAAGAATGAAGAGATACTTACCAAGAGCTAAAGGCTCAGCCTCAGGCTTGGTCAAACGCAGCAGCCACATCACAGTTGTGGTCAAGATGAGATAGGAGGAAAACATCAATGGGTCAAAAAGTTAATCCAGTAGGCTTAAGAATTGGCGTCAACAAGAATTGGAATTCTCGTTGGTATGCTAATGATCAAGAATTCCATGTGTTCCTCAACGAAGATGTTAAAGTTCGTGAATTCTTAGAAAAGAAACTCAAAGAAGCTTTACTCTCTCACGTCGAAATCGAAAGAATCAAAACCGATAAAGGTTACACTGTGGTCGTCATGGTCTTCGTCGCCCGTCCAGGCGTCGTCATTGGTCAAGACGGTAAAAATATTAATGAATTAAAAGATCAATTAGCGAAATTACTCAAGAACGCTGAAGTCCGTATCGATGTCGTGGAAGTCAAAAATCCTGACTTAGATGCCACAATCGTTGCTAGTGAAATCGCTAAACAATTAGAAGAAAGAGCGAGTTTCAGAACCGCGCAAAAGAAAGCCATCCAAAGAGTCCGCAAAGCTGGCGCTAAAGGTATCAAAACTTCCGTCAGTGGCCGTTTAGGTGGTGCCGATATCGCCCGTGCTGAAGGCTATCGTGAAGGTGTCATTCCTCTACATACCTTAAGAAGTGATATTGACTACGCTTGCGTACACGCTGCTACACAATATGGCCGTTTAGGCGTTAAAGTGTGGATCTGCCGTGGCGAAATTCGTCCTGAACTCCAAAAGAAACAAAATAACGAGAAAGGAGAATAGTCATGTTACAACCAAAACGTGTTAAATATCGTCGTCCACATATCATCAAATATGAAGGACACTGCAAATCCGCTCCAAAAGTGGCTTTCGGTGAATTTGGTTTACAAGCTCTTGAAGGTGCTTGGGTCACAACTCGTCAAATCGAAGCGGCCCGTATCTGCCTCGCTCGTTATACCAAAAGAGGTGGTCAAATCTGGATCAGAATCTTCCCACACTTAGCTAAGACTAAAAAGCCTGCTGAAGTCCGTATGGGTTCTGGTAAAGGTTCACCAGAAGATTGGGTAGCAGTCGTCCGTAAGGGCTGTGTCATGTTCGAAATCGGCGGTGTCGCTGAAGAAGACATGAGAGAAGCTCTCCGCTTAGCGGCTTACAAACTCCCAATCAAATGCAAAGTTATTAAGAAAGGTGAGTAATAGTTATGAAAATTAATGAAGTTCGTGAACTTTCTACGAGTGAATTAAAAGAAAAATTATACTCACTCAAGGAACAATTATTCGAGCTCCGCAGAAAGAAAGCTGTCGGTGCCCTCGAAAGAGGTGAAGATGTCATCACCGTGAGAAAAGACATCGCTAGAGTTAATTTAGTTCTCAGAGAACGTGAATTAGCAGAAGAAAACAAATAGGAGGACTGCTTAGATGGAAAGAAAAACAGAAGCGAGAACCGTCATTCAAGGCGTCGTTGTCTCTGATAAAAACGCTAAGACAATCGTCGTCCTAGTTGAAACTCACAAAAGACACTCAAAATACGGCAAACGTGTTAAATACGGTAAAAAGTATTACGCACATGATGAAGAAAACGCCGCCAAAGTTGGCGATACAGTCACCATCATGGCCACCCGTAAATTAAGTGCGACAAAACGCTGGAGATTAGTCTCCATCGATAAGAAAGCGGAATTATCCGTCAAAGAAGCTGAAGCTGAATTAAAAGAAGAAATCATCGAAGCTGAAGCCGCTGCTGAAGCTGCTACCGCTAAAGATGAAGCCCCAGCTGAAGAACCAAAAGAAGAAAAGGAGGCCGAATAGTTTATGATCCAGAAGGAAACAAACCTTGTTGTCGCTGACAACTCCGGTGCCAGAAGCGTTCGTGCTTTCACTCTCTATGGTGGTTCAACCCGTAAGAGCAGTAGTGTTGGTGACGTCATCTTATGTGCCGTCAAAGACGCTATCCCAAACGGTAAAGTTAAAAAAGGCGATGTCGTCAGATGCGTCATCGTGAGAACCAAAAAGGCTATCGGTCGTCGCGATGGCTCAACAATTGCCTTTGATGACAATGCTGTTGTAGTTATTAATGATGATAACGCGCCTGTAGGTACACGTGTGTTCGGCCCTGTTGCTAGAGAACTCCGTGAAAAGGGTATTGAAGGATTCATGAAAATTGTCTCCCTCGCCCCAGAAGTGTTATAAGGAGGAAGAACGTATGAATCTTGTTAAAGGTGACAAAGTAGTCGTTATTGCCGGTAAAGATAAAGGCAAACAAGGCACAATTCAAAAAGTGATTCCTGAACAAAATCGTGTTGTCGTTGAAGGCGTCAACATCCGCAAAAAATGCAATAAGCCAACACAAAAGAACCCAGATGGTGGCATCGTTGAAATCTATGCCCCAATTGATGCTTCTAACGTCATGTTGGTTGACCCAAAGACCAAAAAGCCAACCAAAATTGGCCACAAAGAAGTCAAGGGTAAAAAAGTCCGTTATGCTAAAGCAAGCGGCACAGTGTTATAAGGAGGAAAGCTGAAATGGCTGAAGAATTAAAAGAAAAGAAAGCTCCTGCTAAGAAAGCTGCTCCTAAAGCTGCGCCAAAAGCGGAAGCTGCTGCTGAAGAAGCTCCAAAAGCCCCAAAAGCTAAGAAAGCTTCTACTGGCAACAAGAAAGCTGCTATCATCTCTCGTGTTCAAGTCAAATATGAAAACGAAGTTCGTAAAGCTTTATTAGAAAAATATCAATATTCTTCCACAATGCAAATTCCTGCGTTAAGCAAAATCGTCATCAACATTGGTGTCGGTGATGCTACACAAGATAGCAAGAAGTTAGAAGAAGCGGTCAGTGAATTAACATTAATCTCTGGCCAAAAACCAATCATCACAAAGGCGAAAAAGTCTATCGCTACCTTCAAATTAAGAGAAGGTCAAGAAATCGGTTGTAAGGTCACACTTCGTGGTCTTAGAATGTACGACTTCTTCGATAAGTTAGTCTCTATCGCCTTACCACGTGTCCGTGACTTCCGTGGCGTCAGCAAAAACGCTTTCGATGGTCGTGGTAACTACACACTTGGTATTAAAGAACAATTAATCTTCCCTGAAATCGATTACGATAAAGTGGCGAAGGTTCGTGGTATGGATATCGTTATCGTTACCACCGCTAAAAACGATGCGGAAGCGTATACCTTATTAGATTTATTAGGTATGCCATTCCACAGATAGAAAGGAGTTCACAGTATTATGGCAAAGACAAGTCAAAAAGTCAGACAATCTCGCCCACAAAAATATAAAGTTCGTGAATACACACGTTGCGAACGCTGTGGACGTCCACATTCTGTTTATAGCAAATTCCATTTATGCCGTATCTGCTTAAGAGAATTAGCCTATAAAGGTGACTGATCCAATTGCGGATATGCTTACCCGCATTAGAAACGCAAACGCGTTAAAATATGAATCTGTGAAGATGCCTTCTAGCAAGATGAAAGTCGAAATTGCTAAGATTCTCAAAGAAGAAGGCTTTATCGCTGATTACAAAGTCACTGGTAAAGTGAAAAAAGAATTAGCTATTACCTTAAAGTACTTCAATGGTGAAAGAGTTATCTCCGGTTTGAAGAAAATCTCTAAACCAGGTCTCAGAGTCAACGTTGGCTTTGAAAAATTACCAAAAGTTCTTAAAGGTTTAGGTATCGCAATTATTTCCACCTCCCAAGGTGTTATGACTGATTCAAAAGCCAGAACACTTGGCATCGGTGGTGAAGTAATTTGCTACGTCTGGTAATAGGAGGAAATGAGTCATGTCACGTATTGGTAACAAACACATTGATCTCCCAGCCGGAGTCACAGTGAGTGAAGATAATGGTTTCGCCATTGTCAAAGGCCCAAAAGGCGAACTCAAAGTGAAATTAAATAAAGGTATTCAAATGAACGTTGAAGGTAGCATCGTTACATTCAAACGTGAAAATGAAACCAAACAAGTTAAACAAAACCATGGTACAGTTCGTGCTAATGTCCACAATGCTGTCGTCGGTGTTTCCGAAGGCTACAAGAAGACCTTAGAAATGAGAGGTATCGGTTACAAAGCTCAAATGAAAGGCCAAGCCGTTGAAATTTGGGCCGGTTATAGCCACACAGTGGTTATTAACCCAGAAGAAGGCGTCAAAATCACATTACCTAACGCCACTGATATTGAAGTCGAAGGTATTGATAAACAAAAAGTTGGTCAAACCGCGGCCTTAATTCGTGAAGTACGTACACCAGAACCATATCTTGGTAAAGGTATTCGTTACAAAGACGAAGTGGTCATCACTAAAGAAGGTAAGCGCGCTGGCGCTGGTAAGTAAGATAGGAGGTAAGAGTTATGACAACAAAACCAAGCAAAAATGTTTCTCGTTTAAGAAGACATGCTCGTGTGAGAAAGAAAGTTTCTGGCACTGCCGAAACACCAAGACTCTGTCTCTATCGTTCTAACAAAAATATTGAAGCTCAAATTATTGATGACGTTAAAGGCGTTACATTAGTTGCTTCCTCATCCATGACCTTAAAGTTAGAAAATGGTAGCAACGTTGAAGCCGCCGCCGCTGTCGGTAAAGATATCGCTGAAAAAGCTTTAGCCAAAAAGATTAAGAACGTTGTCTTCGATAGAAGTGGTTACATCTATCATGGCCGCGTTAAGGCTTTAGCCGAAGCCGCTCGTGAAGCTGGCTTAGTGTTCTAATGGAGGAAAAGACAATGGAAGAAGAAAAGAAAGTTGAAGCAGTCGCTGAACAAGCTGCTGCAGAAGCCGCTCCAGAAGCTGCTCCACAAGAACAAAATCAACAACCTCGTGAAAGACGTGAACGTCGTGATAACAGACGTGGCGATCGTAAAGGTGGCCCACGTGAAAGACGTGAACGCAGAGACGAACCAAAAGAATTTGAAGAACGTGTTGTTTTCATCAACAGAGTTAGCAAAACCGTTAAAGGTGGTCGTCGTATGAAATTCACCGCCCTCGTGGTTATCGGTGATCATAAAGGCCGTTACGGTTTCGCCGTTGGTAAAGCTGCTGAAGTTCCAGATGCCATTAAGAAAGCTAGTGAAGCTGCAAAGAAGAATCTCTTCAAACTTCACCTCGTGAAAGGTCAAACAATCTCTCACGAAATCGTTGGCAAATACGGTGCTTGTAACGTTTACTTAAAACCAGCCCCAGAAGGTACTGGTATCATCGCTGGTGGTCCAGTGAGAGCTATCCTCGAACTCGCCGGTGTTCAAAACGTTTGCAGTAAGGTCTATGGTTCCCGTGCTCCAATCAATATCATTAGAGCGACAAACCAAGGCTTGAACAACCTCAAGAGCTACAAAGTTATGAAAGAACTTCGTGGCAAAGAATAAACTAATAATTATTCCTTATTAAATAGAAATAGGAGGTGCATTTATGAAACTACATGAACTTCAAGCAACAGAAGGTAGCCGTTTCGAACACTACCGCAAAGGCCGTGGCCTTGGTAGCGGAAACGGAAAAACTGCTGGTAAAGGTCACAAAGGTCAAAACGCCCGTAGTGGTGGCGGTGTTGCCTTAGGTTTCGAAGGTGGTCAATTACCACTTTGGAGAGCCTTACCAAAACGTGGCTTTAAGAATGTTAATCATGTCAATTATGCAACCATCAATGTTTCTGCCTTAGAAAGATTCGAAGACGGAACAGTGGTTACTCCAGCCTTATTAAAAGAAGTCGGTTTACTCAAAAAAGAATATAATGGATTAAAAGTCTTAGGTAATGGTAAGTTAACCAAAAAGTTAACAGTCCAAGCTCAAGCCTTCTCCAAAACTGCTGAAGCCGCAATTAATGAAGCTGGTGGCAAAATTGAGGTGATCTAATATGAAAAAGCTAATTAACATCCTCAAGAATAAAGAGATTATGGGTCGTATCGTCTTTACGATCATGATCCTCTTCATCTTCCGTTTAGGTGCGCAAGTTACCGTTCCAGGTGTCTCAATTCCTGAATCGAGTAACTTAGCTAGCGCTCTTAACGATAATGGTGCTTTATCACTCATGAACTTACTTGGTGGTGGAACCTTACAAAGCTTCTCCATCTTCGCGTTAGGCGTGAGTCCTTACATCACCGCGCAAATTATCGTTCAATTATTGTCCACTGACGTCTTACCAGCCTTAACTGAGTTAAAACGTCAAGGTCAATACGGAAGAAAGAAAATTGAAATGGCCACACGTTACTTAACATTAATGTTAGGTGCTGTTCAAGCGTATGGCATTGTCAAAACAATGGAATCCCAAACTCTTATTGAGTTCCATGTTGCAGAAAACGCTCCATGGTTAACATATATCTATGTGATCTTGATCTTACTCGCCGGCACCATGCTCGTCATGTGGCTCGGTGACCAAATCTCCACAAAAGGTATTGGTAATGGTATTTCCATGATCATCTTCGCCGGTATCGTCAGTTCATTACCATCACAAATGGTCAATGCCTGGGTTAACTGGTGTGATCCATCAAAAACAGCTGCCGGTGAAGGCGCGACAATCGCGGGCTGGTTCCAGTTCTTACTATATGTATTTGCTTACTTGCTCATTATTGCCTTCGTCACATTCATCGAGCTATCAAAAAGAAAAATTCCAGTGCAACATTCTGGAAAGGGTGGCGGCCAAACTCAAAGTATGGCGCGTGCCTCATTCTTACCAATTAAAATTAACTCCGCCGGTGTTATTCCTGTCATCTTCGCGAGTTCCATCTTAATGGCGCCACAAGTCATTATGGCATTCGTCGATACAGAAAATGGCATGAACGCACCATGGCTTAAAATCTTCTCCACCTCCGAGTTATTCGACAATGGTGGATGGTACATGCCTTGGGGTTTAATTATGTACATCATTCTCATCATCGCGTTCTCATTCTTCTATGCGAACTTGCAAATCAATCCGCAACAACTCGCTGAGAACTTCCAAAAGAACGGTTCCTATATTCCAGGTATCCGTCCAGGTAACGAAACAGAACGTTACGTGAGAAAGGTCTTAAACCGTATCACCGTTATTGGTGCTATCGCGTTAGCCTTCATTGCCGCCTTACCACCTGTCTTAACAATGACTGGCGTGTTCGGTGACAACCATTCCTTAGCTTTAGGTGGCACTGGCCTCATCATCGTCGTTGGTGTTGCTCTCGAACTCAACTCTCAAATCGATGGCTTACTCGCTGGTAAGTCCTTCGAAGAAGTTGTCGCTGCTGGAGGTCAAGGCTAATGAAAAGAAACATTATTCTCATGGGCCCTCCTGGTGCAGGTAAGGGCACGTTAGCTAAACAACTAATCGCTTTGGGCTTTGTCCATATCTCCACAGGTGATATGTTCAGAGAAGCCATCAAAGCCGGTACCGAACTCGGTAAATTAGCCGATAGTTATATCAAGCATGGGGATCTTGTTCCTGACGAAGTAACAATCGGTCTTGTGAGGGAACGTCTCTTGCAAGACGATTGTGCAAACGGATTTCTCTTAGATGGTTTCCCAAGAACCACGCCACAAGCGGAAGCTCTTGAGAAACTCACTAAAGAAATAAACCGTCCAATCGATGTTGTGATCAACTTAGATTGTGACAAAAACGAATTAGTGAGACGCATTGGTGGTCGTCGCGTTTGTAAAAATTGTGGCGCGCCATATCACGTCGATACCTTTAAACCAAAAGTTGATGGTGTTTGTGATTTATGCGGAGGCCCTCTCTATCAACGTAATGATGATAATGAGGAAGCCTTAAAGGTGAGATTAGCTCACTACACTAATCAAACAAAGCCACTTATTGATTTCTATCAAGAAAGAGGCTTGCTCGCTAACTTTGATTCTTTAAAGGGTAGCGAAGCATTATTCGATGAAATTGCAAAATTTCTTAAAAGTTAACTTATGATAATTGTCAAGTCACCAAGGGAAATAGAATTAATGAAAGAAGCTGGCAAATTAGTGGCCAAAGTCTTCGAGACAGTGGAGCCATTAATTAGACCAGGTATCTCAACTTATGAGATTAACGAAATCGCCGAGAGAGTGATCTACGAAGGTGGTGGTAGTTGTCCATGTAAGGGCTACTATGACTATCCCGCAGGAACATGCGTCTCAGTGAATGAAACTTTAATTCATGGTATCCCATCCAAAAAGATTAAACTTCAAGATGGCGATATTGTCTCCCTTGATGTCGTGGCATGTCTTAAGGGATACTGTGCGGACGCCACTAGGACATTCATGGTGGGCACTTGTAAAGATAATGTCAAAGAGATTGTTAAAGTCTGTAAAGACGCATTCTATGAAGGCATTAAACAAGCTAAGCCAGGAAATAGAGTAGGGGACATCTCCGCCGCTATTCAGCATTATGTCGAATCTCATGGCTATAATGTGGCGCGTGACTTTACCGGTCATGGTATTGGTAAAAGCATGCACGAAGATCCAAGCGTACCAAACTATGGCATCGCTGGTACTGGACCAATCTTGCAAAAGGGTTTCGCTCTTGCGATTGAACCAATGATTCTTGAAGGTCGTAAAGATACAAGAATCTTAGGCGACGGTTGGACAGTCAAATCTAAAGATGGTAAATTAACTTGCCATTATGAAAACACCATCATTATTACCGATGAGGGTAACGAAATTATTACTTTAACCGAAGGAGAAAAACAAACTAATGTCTAAAGCAGATGTCATCGAAGTTCAGGCGGTCGTCAAAGAGTGTTTACCAAATGCTTCATTTAAGGTAGAACTCGAAAACGGCGTCGTAATTCTGGCCACCGTTTCTGGCAAAATCCGTATGAATTACATACGCATTCTCCCAGGAGATAGAGTTACGGTAGAAATCTCGCCTTATGATTTAACACGGGGCCGTATCACTTATAGATTCAAGTAGAATCTAATTTAGGAGGAAAAAACTATGAAAGTCAGACCTTCCGTCAAACCTATCTGTTCCAAGTGCAGAGTCATCAAAAGACATGGCAAAGTCATGGTCATTTGTTCTGATCCAAAGCACAAACAGAGACAAGGTTAATTTAGGAGGAAATTAGAATATGGCACGTATCGTTGGTGTTGATATTCCTAACGACAAACCAGTAGGTATCGCTCTTACCTACATCTATGGTATCGGTCGTTATACCGCAAAATTAATTTGCGACGGTGCTAAAGTTGATAGCACAATCAGAGTGAAAGATTTAACGGATGACCAATTAGGTGCAATCCGTAATGAAATCAGTAATTACAAAACCGAAGGTGATCTCCGTAGAGAAGTCGCCCTTAATATCAAACGTTTAACCGAAGTTGGTTGCTACCGTGGCACTCGCCATAGAAAAGGCTTACCAGTCAGAGGTCAAAGAACAAAAACAAACGCCAGAACTCGTAAAGGTCCACGTAAGACCATTGCTAACAAGAAGATGGCGCCACAAGGTTAATGAAAGGAGTATAGAATTATGGCTAAAACAACAATTCGTAAAAAGAAAGTCAAACGTTCATTTACACGTGGTGTTGCCCATATCCACGCTACTTTCAATAACACAATCGTCACAATCTGTGATGAACAAGGTAACGCCTTAGCCTGGAGCTCCGCTGGTGCAAACGGCTTCAAAGGTGCTAAAAAATCCACTCCATTCGCCGCTATGCAAGCTGCTGAAGCTGCTGGCAAAGCTGCTTATGAACAAGGTATTCGTCAAGTCGACGTCGATGTCAAAGGCCCAGGCCCAGGCCGTGAAGGTGCAATTCGTTCCCTCGCAGTTGCTGGCTTACAAGTCTTAAGCATCGTTGATACAACCCCCATCCCACACAATGGTTGCCGCCCACCAAAGAAACCAAGAGGCTAATAACTTTAGGAGGTTATCAAATTTATGAAAATTGCAAATCCATTTGAAAGATTTGGTATTACTCAAGCCGACTACGATGGTAATGAAAACTATGGTCGCTTTGTAATCGAACCATTAGAAAGAGGTTTTGGTCTCACATTAGGTAATGCCTTACGTAGAGTCTTACTCTCCTCTTTACCAGGTGCTTCCGTTTATGCTGTGGAAGTCGAAGGTGCTCGTCATGAATTCACCGCTCTTCCAGGCGTTGAAGAAGACGTTACAACCATCGTCTTAAATTTGAAAGACTTAGTCTTACGTATTGATAGCGAAGACGCTTCTAATAAGAGATTAGAAATCAATGTCACTGGTCCAGCCGTTGTTAAAGCAAGCGACATCGTTTGCCCAGCCGGTGTGGAAGTTGTCAATCCAGACTTAGTGATCGCTAATGTGACAGAAAGTGGTTCCTTACACATGGTTCTCCATGCTCGTAATGGCCGTGGTTATGTCACAGGTGAACAAAATAAGATTCTTCACCCAAGTTTACAATTAGGTACTATCTGTACAGACAGTAACTATTCCCCAGTGAAGAAAGCCAATTATATCGTTGATGGCACTCGTGTTGGTCACGATTCCCGTTTCGATAGCTTAACAATCGAAGTTTGGACCAATGGTTCCATGCTTCCACAAGAAGCCCTCGCAATGGCGGCTAAAATCTTAATCGACCACTTCAGTAAATTCCTTGACGTCGCTGAAATCGCTCGCGATATCAACATCGAAAAGGATGTCGTCCAAGTGGAAGAAAACAAATATGAGAACTTCATTATTGAAGAACTCGACTTATCTGTCCGTTCTTATAACTGCTTAAAGAGAGCTGGCGTTGCCACTGTCTTAGAACTCACAGAAAAAACCGAAGAAGAAATGATGAAAGTCAAAAACCTTGGTAAGAAATCTCTTAAAGAAATTAAAGAGAAACTCGCGGCTTATGGCTTATCATTCAAAGATTTTGAATAAGGAGGCCATACAACATGCCAGCACAAGGTAGAAAAAATGTTCATGGTAAAACCGGCGTTAGATTCAAAGCCGCTTATACCAAGAGCAAATATGAGAATATGCTCCGCAATGTCGTCACTGACTTAATCATCCGTGGTTCTGTCAAAGTGACTGCTGCGACTGCTAAAGACGTTATCAAAGAAGCTGACCGTTTAGTGACATTAACCAAGAAAGAAGATGTCATGAACGCCAAACGTCAAGCTGCCGCCTTCGTCCGTAACATCGTTGCTGATGAAAAAACCGGCGCTAACGCTTTAGATAAATTATTTGCCGAAATCGGTCCAAAGATGAAGGATCGCAATGGTGGTTACACAAAACAATATAAGTTAGAAAACCGCCGTGGTGATAACGCACCTGTCGTCTTAGTGACCTGGGTTGACTAATCATCAACATATTTAGATTCAAGGGATGTCCAATATGGGCGTCCCTTTTTTATTGTTAATAGTGGGCCACCAATAGCCAAAAAAGCCTCTCTAACAAATCAAATCCATAATTTGGTATAAATTATCAAGATAACAAAAAGGAGCGCTTACGCGCCCCTAATTGATTAAGCTTGTTAAGACTATTCAACAATGATTAATTCGAAGTAGTCCCAGCTAATTTCACAGCCACCAGGAATTGTTAACTTAATGGTGTGTTCACCAGCTGTGAGTTCAAATGGAACTGATTCTGCATCTAACCATTCGCCTGTCATATTGGCATCGGCTTGACCGAGGTTAGAATTTGTAACGGCATCGTTAATTTTATCAGAAGCGTTATCTAATCTAAGTTCAGCGGCACCGTTTTTGCCCCATTGACCTGAATACCAAGCATAGTGGAGTTTTAATTTAACGTTTCTAGCTTCTGCAAAGCTGAGTTTGTAAGAAGCGTTGAATTGTGGCCAACCACTAGACATATGACTAATGAATGTTGCGCCATTTTCGGTTGCGATTGTTGGATCGCTACTTGCTTCGTGATAAGCTTCGGCTTCGATTCTCATAACGCCATCAGCATCAAAAGCAGCAGGAGTGGCTGGTCTATTCCAGTTACCGACTCTGACTAAGCGGAGAGCGTAAACCCAAATGGAGTAACCATTGTTATTATTTGTCATTGTGAATGAGGCAGCGCCATCACCAATCATGACTTTTGCCATAGCAACGTTTGTCCAACCGCCTTCATCTTTTGCTTCTAATAAACCGCAATCTGCATATGTTTTTTCAGAAGCTAAATCGACTGCATCAGCTGAGTCAACTTTGACACTATAACGGGCACCTGGATTATATGGATTGCCGTTATTGCTTTCTTTATCGTTGTTCTTTTCAACGTTTTGAGCACCTGACCAATAGGAAGTACCATTACCTGAAGAGTATGAACCCTTAACGTAGACTTCGTATTCACCAGATCTAATGCCGTTGATTTCCCAAACGTCACTCATTTTGCCACCTTTGCCTAAACGTGAATCTTTGTTAGAGGCTTTTGGATTGTTTTGACCTTCACAGTCAGCAGCGACCATTTCGTAAGCGATTTCGCCGTCCTTGCTCTTAACTGGTTGTAAGTCTGCAAACTTATCGCCTGCGTTGACGTATCTACCGGATTCTGTGATGAATAAGCCACAGTTACCATAGAGGTCTTCTTTAGCGTTCTTTGTGCTATCGGCGTAAACTGCATAGTCATACATACCGAATGGGACTGGATTATCTCTACCATCAATGATGGCATCCATCTTTGTATCGGCATCTTTATCTTCGGAAAGGTTAATCTTAATGTTATAACCATTCGCTGGTAATGATGTGATATCAGTCTTAATTAAAGCGTTTTCTTGTTCATCAACGAGAACAGTAACTAAATCTGTCTTTGTGGAAGAACCAAGAACGTTTTGTTTCCAACCAACAGTGGTGGCTTCATATTGCATATATGGATGCTTTGCTAAGAAGTCCGCTTTTGGTAATTTTGCAGTGTTGAGTGCGCCACCGATGAGATGGTAAACGTGATCGCCTTCAACTTCAATACGTGAAATTGTTAATTCGATTGGTGGGAGTTCATCCATCGCGAGAGCGGCTTTATCACTACGGATATACCATCTGTAACCACTAAGGATTTCCTTACCTGTGCCCATACCTGTGATACTTGAAACTTCAACAGCGGCATAAGCACCTTTTGCGCCAACATAGATTGTGTAGACGCCAGCTTTGATTGTTGTAACGACTGTAACATCAATTTTAAGTTCGAATGTACCAGCAGTTGCATCGATTGTTGGAACATACTTGTAGTCAGCATCAGCTGGAGTTGCAGAACCGACTAACCATTGAGCGGTTTGACCTTGTGCTGGAATGGCATCAAGAAGACCAAAGGCCATCTTCATTGCATCGGCATTAGCGTATCCAGAATATGTGCCTCCGATTTTGAGTAATACTTTGTCGCTTTCCTTGATAACATCGAGAGCGTTGACCGCCATTTGTCCATCGACCGCTGGGGTAGAAGAACTACTTGGACCAGTTGAAGAACTTGGTGCTGGTGTACTTGATGTACTTGGTGCAGGAGTGCTTGAAGTATCTTGCGCAGGTGTACTTGAAGTATCAGGTGCAGGTGCGCTTGTGCTTGCTGGTAGTTCTTCTGAACTTGGAGTTTTTGATGGTTCAGCAGTTGGACCACAAGCAACTAAACCCATTGCTAAAATGGTTGAAATCATAGCAAAAAGTTTTGTTTTTTTCATTATGAAATGCTCCTTTCATTATAATTGCGATTTCTTTATGAAAAGTTATCTGTCTTCATATTACATTAAGAAATAATTTCTGACAAGTGATAAGCATTTACGGGAAGACTGCTAAAAAAGAATATAAATATTCTTAAATAAAAATAATCAGATATGATGGGCAAATATTACCCTTTGTAAAGTTTTTCATAAGTAAACGTAGTTTATAAGGCCTCGTTGTGATATGGTATTATTATTCAAAAGGAAGCTCATTATGAAACGAATTGGTATATTAGGCGCTGGTACATGGGGTACCGCATTAGCAAATCTTCTCGCCAGTAGTGGTCATGAAGTTATGCTTTGGTCTCGCTTCGCTGATGAAGTGAACACCATTATGAAAACCCATAGACACAAAAACTTACCAGGCGTTGAAATTAATAATAGAATTCTTTATTCCTGCTCCGTAGAAGAAGCAGTGGAAGGAAAAGATGTCGTTGTTATCGCAGTACCATCTATTTACGTACGCGAAACGACCGCACTCGCAAAACCTTATTTAAAATCTAATCAAATTATTGTCACTGTCGCTAAAGGCGTGGAAAAAGGCACTCTAATGACCACTAGTGAAATCATCCACGATGTTTTAAAAGAAAAAGATCTTCCAGTCGTGGCGTTAAGTGGTCCAACTCACGCGGAAGAAGTGGCAATTGGTTTACCAACATTAATCGTTTCCGCTTGTGAAAGATTACAATACGCTGAAGAAATTCAAAATATCTTCTATTCCTCTTCTTTAAGAGTTTATACAAACCAAGATATCGTTGGTGTGGAATTATGTGGCGCGCTTAAAAACATCATTGCTTTAGCCGCTGGTATGAGCGATGGCTTAGGGTTTGGTGATAACGCAAAAGCGGCTTTAATTACTAGAGGTCTTAGAGAAATCACTAAGATTGGTTTAGCAATGGGGGCAAATGCTAATACATTCTCTGGCTTAACTGGTATTGGTGATATCGTTGTTACTGCAACATCAGTCCACTCTAGAAACCATAAAGCTGGATTCTTGTTAGGCCAAGGTTATTCTTTGCAAGAAACACTAGAAAAAGTTGGCATGGTAGTGGAAGGCCTTAACTCCTTAGATGCCGCGTTAGAATTAGAAAAGAAATACGATTTACAATTACCTATTATCGATACAGTCGCCGCGATTATCGCTGGTAAGACAAAAGTTAAAGACGCTGTCACAAAGCTCTTTGCCCGTAAAAAACAAAACGAAATCGCATACTTATAATTTCTAAAAAATAGTGATATAATCTAAGAAAGATTTTGTATTATGAGTAAAACTAAAAAGATTGTTTTTACCTGTTTACTTTCATTGTTCGCTGTTGCAGCGGGTTGTTTCGCTTACGCTTTCATAAGCTACGCTGTTACATATAGTCCAATGAACTCTTTTATAACTTTGGAAACTTCGATTGTTCTTTCGTGCGTTTGTGTTGCGACCGCTCTAGCAGCATTAGCACTAATTCTCTTGATTCTTCTCAAAAAACCAAAACGAAATGCCTAACTATAAAAGGGCAAATTTGCATTCGCATATTGAAAATGTTATGATGTAGACAAGAAAAGGTAATACCACTATGAAAAAGTCAAAAGCATCTATTGTATTTTCTGTCTTTGAAGTTTTAATCGCAATTGCGGCACTAACATTCTTTATTTTATTGCTCGTTCCAGCTGTTGGCATGGGCTATGTCATTAGTTCATTAAGCGGACAATTTGGTCAAACCTTGTATATCGTCACTGTTGTGGCTACAGTAGCTATTTTTGTGGGTGCTGTTATCTTGATACTTACAACACGTGACATCATTAGGAAAAAGAGAAAATAAAACATAACTTTAACAAAAATATAATAGCAGTGGTTTAACCACTGTTTTTTGTTGCTATCATCAACTTAATTGCATAGAATATATGGCTGAAGAGGAACTATTATGAAATGTCCAAAATGCTCTGAAACAATTCCTGCTAATTCAAATAGATGCATATACTGTGGCCATGTTGTCACTGAAAAAGAAAGAGATGCATATATCAACGAAATGATTAAACATCCAGTGGAAACTAGTGAAGCTCCAGATTTTGAAAATGATTATGAGCCTGTCGCTGTTCCTAAAGGATCATATATCTTAGGATTCATTCTTGGACTTTTATTAAATATATTTGGTGTACTAATCGCTACATTCACAAGAGGCAGAAGAACAAAGTTTGCTTCTGGAATAGGTTTTATTGCCGGAAGTGCCTTAGCGCTTATCGGACTTGGTGTCTATTTCCTAGTTAGTTATCTCATCAAAAAGTAAATCTAGTGGACTAAAATCCACTTTTTTATCGCATAAAACAGTAGTGGTTGTTGCAAAGCAACAATGTAGTATTACATACTATACTTCGGTAAAAAATTATTGAAATAGTCTTAAAATAAGATTATAAATAGATTGGTAAAAAAATACCGAACTACTATTATGAACACTAAAGTTTCGTTAAAACAAATTGAAAGATATCCCGTTTACTTAAACGTTTTATTATCTTTAAGAAATAGTTGTATTAACAAAGTTAACTCTCGCTTATTAGCGGATGCTTTAGGCGTCTCTGAAGAACAAGTGAGAAAAGATTTACAAATTGTTTCTCCACATAGTTCCAAACCAGGTTGTCCTAGAGATGTTGATACTTTAATTAATCATTTAAAAGAATATCTTGGTTATAACCAAATCAATAAAGCTATCTTAGTTGGCGTTGGTCATTTAGGCAGCGCTCTTTTGTCATTTAAAGGCTTTGATGATTACGGCTTAGATATCGTTGCTGGTTTTGATATTGATCCATCCATCACTGGTGAATCAATTGAAGGCAAACCTATATATTCTATTTTTAATTTAGATAATAAGATTAAGGAATTAGGCGTGGAAGTCGCAATTGTGACCACTCCTAAGGATGTCACTCAAGAAATAGTTAATAAATTAATTAATAGTGGTATTAAAGCGATATGGAACTTTGTTCCAATTCACTTAGAACACCCAGACAATATCGTTGTTGAGAATATGGATTTAGCCCGTTCTTTAGCGGTCTTCTTCCATCGTATAAATAAAAAATAGGAGGCTAGAAATTATGCCTGAAGAAAAAGTAGTGGCCCCAGAAGTTACAAAAGAAATTAATGATTTAGTGGCCAAAGGCGTTAAGGCTCTTGAAGAATTCGAAAACCTTAACCAAGAACAAATCGACTACATCGTTGCGAAATGCTGTGTTGCCGGTTTAGACCATCATGGTACATTAGCGAAAGCGGCTATTGATGAAACACATCGTGGTGTCTTTGAAGACAAAGCCACGAAGAACTTATTCGCGTGCGAATATGTGCAAAATAATATGCGCTCACTTAAGACCGTTGGTGTGGTTAGCAATAACCCAGTGACTGGTATTACTGAAATCGCCGAACCAGTTGGTGTTATCTGTGGTATTACCCCAGTTACTAACCCAACAAGTACAGTTATTTTCAAATCTCTGATTTGTTTAAAGACCAGAAACCCAATCATCTTTGCGTTCCACCCAAGCGCACAACAAAGTAGTAAACAAGCTGCCGTCTTAATGAAAGAAGTCGCGGAAGCCGCTGGTGCACCAAAGAACTGTATTCAATGGATTGAACATCCAAGTATGGATGCCACTCATGCTTTAATGAATCACCCAGATGTCGCTACTATCTTAGCCACAGGTGGTAACGCCATGGTTAAAGCCGCTTATAGTTGTGGTAAACCTGCGATGGGTGTTGGTGCGGGTAACGTTCCAGCCTATATGAATAAATCGTGTGACGTTGAACAAGCCGTTAACGATATCGTGTTATCTAAATCATTTGATAACGGTATGATCTGTGCTTCAGAACAAGCCGCGATTATCGACCAAGATATTTGGGATGAAGCCATTGAATTATTCAAACGCTTCAAAGTCTATTTTGTTAATAAAGAAGAGAAAATTAAACTCTCAAGATATATGTTTGGCTATGCCGAAGGTGATAAGGATGTTGAACTTGCAAAGCTCAATCCAGACATCGTTGGTCAGTCCGCTCACTGGATTGCAAAACAAGCGGGATTTGATGTTCCAGAAGATACTTCTATCCTCGGTGTGTTCTGTCAACAAGTCGGTCCAAAAGAACCAATTTCTAGAGAGAAACTATCACCCGTCCTCGCTTATTTCTGCGTAAAGGATGAAAAAGAAGGCTTCCAAAGAGCCAAAGAAATGGTGGAATTTAACGGCCTAGGACATAGTGCTGCAATCCACTGCAAAGAACAAAAAATGGCGGATGATTTTGGTGAAGTCGTTAAAGCCATTCGTATTATTTGGAATTCTCCATCGACATTCGGTGGTATTGGTAATGTCTATAACTCATTCCTACCATCATTGACCTTAGGCTGTGGTTCATATGGCCATAACTCCATTGGTGGCAACATCAGTGCGGTCAATCTCTTAAACATCAAACAAGTCGGTAAAAGGAGAAACACTATGCAATGGTTCAAAGTTCCTGCGAAGATTTATTTCGAACGCAATTCCATTCAATACTTAAAAGACTGTAAAGAAATGCACAAAGTCTTTATCGTCACTGATAAATCCATGATTGAATTAGGCTTCTTAAGCAAGATTGAAGAACAACTTAATCAAAGAAGAGAAAGACCAATCATGCAAATCTGCAGTGGTGTTGAACCAGATCCAGATATCTCAAGTGTCCGTAAAGGCGCGGATATGATGAAATTATTTGAACCTGATACCATTATTGCTTTAGGTGGTGGTTCTGTCATGGACGCCGCTAAAGGTATGTGGTTGTTCTATGAACACCCTGAAGTTAATTTCGATGATTTGAAACAAAAATTCATGGATATTAGAAAGAGAGCCTTTAAATATCCAGAACTTGGTAAAAAATCTCGTTTAATTTGTATCCCAACTACATCAGGTACAGGTAGTGAAGTTACTCCATTCGCGGTTATTTCTGATAAAGCAAATAACAAGAAATATCCATTAACTGACTACTCATTAACTCCAACAATCGCCATCGTTGACCCAGAGTTCACAACTCATCTTCCAAAAGCCGCGACAGCAATGACTGGTCTTGATGTTTTAACCCATGCCATTGAAGCGTATGTTTCCGTCATGGCTAATGACTTTACCGATGGTCTTTGCTTAAAAGCAATTCAATTAGTGTTTAAATACTTGCCACGTGCGGTTAAGAATGGTCCAAATGACTTAGAAGCGAGAGAAAAAATGCATAACGCTGCGACTATCGCAGGTATGGCGTTTGCTAACGCATTCTTAGGTATGACGCACTCCCTAGCACATAAAGTTGGCGCGGAATTCCATGTTGTACACGGCTATGCTTGCGCTATTTTGCTCCCACACGTCATCCGCTATAACGGACAAGTGCCTACAAAATTAAGTGTCTGGCCAAAATATAACCACTATAACGCTGATAAGAAATATCAAGAAATCGCTGGTTTATTAGGTCTTAAAGCTAAAACTCCAGAAGAAGGTGTTGAATCCTTAGCTCAAGCTGTTCTCGCTTTAACTAGAGAATGTGGCTTAGATCCAAACTTCCAAGCCTGTGGCATTAGTGAAAAAGATTGGATGGCTAAACTTGATGAAGTAGCAGTCCTTGCTTACGAAGATCAATGCTCACCAGCCAACCCACGTATGCCAATCGTGGAAGATATGAAACAAATGCTTATCAAAGCATATAAAGGCAACTAATATTCAACTTCTATAAAAGTTAGTCCTAATGACAATAAAAACGTCGCATTAAACGGGACTAACTTTTTATTTTGTAAATCACAGCGATTTTCTTATTGTTTATTAACGCACATATGCGTAAAATAATATCGCTGAATTACTTTATGTAATCATTAGGAGGCTATTATGGCAAAATTACAACCACAAGCTGTAAAACAAATTACCGAAATAGTGGAACGCTATAAAGATGAGCCAACTCCTACCATGATGATTCTTGAAGACATTCAAAAGGAATATGGCTACATTCCTCTAGAAGTTCAAGAACTTGTCTCTGAATTAACTGGTGTGCCAGTCAGTGACATCTATGGTGTTGTGACTTTCTATTCGTTCTTCTCAATGGTCCCAAAGGGCAAATATGTCATTGGTGTCTGTTTAGGTACTGCTTGCTACGTCAAAGGCAGTCAATTGGTATGCGACAAATTTGGCGAATTATTAGGAATTAAACCAGGTGAAACCACACCAGATGGTTTATTCACATTAGACTTGCTCCGTTGTATCGGTGCATGTGCTGTTGCTCCAGCAGTGAGCATCAATGGTAAAGTTTACCCACAAGTTAAAGTGGATAACGTTAAAAACATTATCGAAGAATATCGCGCAAGGGAGGCTAACTAAGTATGGAACAAATCAAAACTGAAAAAGAACTCCAAGCGAGATTTGAAAAATGTGGTGCTTGTTTACAAAAGAAGTTCCACTGTGAACCAGGCCATAAAGCCATCGTTGTCTGTGGTGGTACTGGCTGCTTATCCGCAGACTCACAAGTCATCATCGATAAGTTCAAAGAATTAATCAAAGCTAACGGCTTAGAAGATAAAGTAACCGCTAACATCGTTGGTTGCTTCGGCTTCTGTTCCCAAGGTCCTTTCGTTAAAGTTTTCCCAGAAGAAACCTTATACGTTAAAGTCAAAGTTAGTGACGTTGAAGAATTATTCGAAAAAGACATTAAGAACAATGAAGTAGTTGAACGTTTACTCTTCGTTGATCCACAAACAAAACAACACGTTCAAAAACAACACGAAATCAACTTCTACAAATTGCAAAGAAGAGATATCGCTTTACATGGCAATGGTGAAATCAACCCAGAAGACATCAATGAAGCGATTGGTAACGGTGCATTCCAAGGTTTAAATAGAGCCTTACACATGACCCGTGAAGAAGTTATTGATGAAGTTTTAAAATCAGGTTTAAGAGGTAGAGGTGGCGCAGGCTTCCCAACCGGAAGAAAATGGTCCTTCGTTCCTAAAACTGATGAACCAAAATACATGATCTGTAATGGTGATGAAGGTGACCCAGGCGCATTCATGGACCGTTCCATCATCGAAGGTAACCCATGTGCAGTTATCGAAGGTATGATGATTGCTGGTTACGCTATCGGTGCTCAAAACGGTTACTTCTATGTCCGTGCGGAATACCCAATCGCCGTTAAACGTTTAGCCAAAGCTATTAAAGAATTAGAAGAAATTGGTATCTTAGGTGACCACATCTTAGGTACAGACTTCTCATTCCGCTGCCACATCCGTTTAGGCGCTGGTGCCTTCGTCTGTGGTGAAGAAACAGCTTTGATTAACTCAATCGAAGGTAAACGTGGTATGCCACGTCCTCGTCCTCCATTCCCAGCAGTTAAAGGTTTATGGGGTCACCCATCAGTCGTTAATAACGTCGAAACCTTAGCCTGTGTTCCTTATATCTTAAGAGAAGGTTGGGAAAAATTCGCTGCTATTGGTACAGCTGACACCAAAGGTACAAAGGTCTTTGCTCTCGGTGGTAAAGTCAATAACGTTGGTCTTGTCGAAGTTCCAATGGGCACAACATTAAGACAATTAATCTATGATATCGGTGGTGGTATCCCAGGCGGAAAGAAATTCAAAGCCATTCAAACTGGTGGTCCTTCCGGTGGCTGCTTAACCGAAAAAGACTTAGATACACCAATCGACTTCGGTAGCTTAGTCGCTGCTGGTAGTATGATGGGTTCCGGTGGTGCCATCGTCATGGACGAAGACAACTGTATGGTTGACGTCGCTAAATTCTATATGACATTTATTTGCGATGAATCATGTGGTAAATGTTCTCCATGCCGTATCGGTACAAAGAGATGTTTAGACATCTTAACAAAGATTTGTGATGGTAAGGGTGAACCTCAAGACTTAGAAGATCTTAAGGAATTAAGTAATGTTATTAGAAATAACTCCTTATGTGCTTTAGGTCAAACCGCCACAAACCCAATTCTCTCCACACTGAAAGCTTTCCCAGAAGAATACGAAGCTCACGTCAAAGATCACAAATGTCCAGCTCACGTTTGTAAGAACATGATGGAATACTACATTCTTCCAAATAAATGTATCGGTTGTGGTCTCTGTATGAGAAACTGCCCAGTCGGCGCTATCGCTCCTGGTACAGAACCTGCTCACTTACCAAATGGTAACGTTAACCCAGGTAAATTCGCCCACGTCATTGATCCTAAAAAGTGTGTCAAGTGTGGTTCATGTTTAAGTGGTTGCCGTATTGGTGCAATCACCAAGAGATAGGAGGAAATAGCCATGTCATTAGTTAATATCAAAATTAATGGTCAACCTTACCAAGTTGAATCAGGTCTTACAGTTTTAGAAGCTGCAAGAAAATGTGGTTACGTCGTTCCTTCTCTCTGTGCCTTCAACCATGGCAAATGCTCTTTGGCCTCCTGCCGTGTTTGCTTAGTTGAAGTCGTGGGTGCTCGTGGCTTAGTGGCCTCTTGTGTCTACCCAGTTAACGAAGGTATGGAAATCATTACCAATTCCCAAAAAGCCGTCGAAGCCAGACGTGCCTCCGTGGAATTAATCCTTTCCAACCACCAAAAGAACTGTTTACAATGCCCAAAACAAGGCAAATGTGAATTATTAGAAGTCGCTAACATCGTTGGTGCTCGTGATCAAAAATTCATGGGTGAACAATCACCAGCCACTGTTGACGAATTAGCCCCAGGCTTAATGAGAAATACCGCTAAATGTATCTTATGTGGTCGTTGTATCGAAAGATGTAAAGAAGCTCATGGTATTTCCATCCTCGGTTTTGAAAACCGTGGTTTCAAAGCCATCGTTGCTCCTGCACAAAATAGAAGTTTCGCTGAAAGCCCATGCTTACAATGTGGTCAATGCGTGAACGTCTGTCCAACAGGTGCCTTATACGAAAACGAAGAAATCGCTAAAGTTGATGCAGCCTTCAAAGCGGGTAAGAAAGTTATCGTTCAAACCGCTCCAGCTGTTAGAGCCGCCATTGCTGAAGAATTCGGTGAACCAATTGGTACAACCGGTACAGGCAAAATGGTCGCTGCTTTAAGAAGATTAGGCTTCTACCGTGTCTTCGACACCAACTTTGGTGCTGACTTAACAATCATGGAAGAAGCGCATGAATTAATGGATAGAATTACCAAAAAGACCGCGCCACTTCCACAAATCACATCCTGTTCCCCAGGTTGGATTAACTATTTAGAATACTTCTATCCAGAAGTCATTCCAAACGTCTCTTCATGTAAGTCCCCACATATGATGGTGGGCGCGATCGTGAAATCCTACTTTGCCAAAAAGCATGAATTAGATCCAAAGGATATCTTCGTGGTCTCCGTCATGCCATGTACCGCTAAGAAGTACGAAAGACAAAGAAAAGAAATGCCAAATGATGTCGATGCTGTTTTAACAACACGTGAATTAGCAAAGATGATCAAACGTGCTGGCATCGTTTGGAACAAATTACCAGATGAAGAATTTGATAACGACTTACTCGGCGAATATAGTGGTGCTGGTGTCATCTTCGGTGTCACCGGTGGTGTTATGGAAGCCGCTTTAAGAACAGCTTATTTCTGGTTAACTGGTAAAGAATATAAGGAAATCAACTTCACCGCTGTCCGTGGCTTAGAAGGTGTTAAAGAAGCCGCTTTAAATATTAATGGTACTGAAATCAAAGTTGCCGTTACATCCGGCATGGCTAACGCTAAGAAGCTTTTAGACCAAATTAAAGATGGTACTTCTCCATACACTTTCATCGAAGTCATGTGTTGTCCAGGTGGATGTATCAACGGTGGTGGTCAACCATTCGTTAAACCAATCTTCTTACCAAACGAAGATGATGACATCTTAGAAACATACCGCGCTAAACGTGCCAGTGTGTTATATAGTGAAGATGAACGCTTAGTCATTCGTCAATCTCACAATAACAAAGACATCCAAAAACTCTATGCCGATTTCTTGGGTGAACCTGGTAGCGAACTCGCTGAAGAATTACTCCATACTTCCTATAATGCGAAGAGAGAAAAATTTCCAGTAAAGTAAATTAATATTTGGGGCGGGTACTTAAATACTCGCCCCTTATTGTCTCTAAAAGAGGAAACACTTATGAACATCAAATTTTACAATTCCCTTTCTAATTCACTAGAAGATTTCAAAACCATCCAAGACAAAAAGGTTAGTATGTATGTCTGTGGTCCAACAGTCTATAACTACCCACATATTGGTAATATGAGACCAGTCGTTGTCTTTGATACTTTGAGACGCTTTTTGACTTATGTCGGCTATGACGTCACTTATGTTAGTAACTACACTGATGTCGATGACAAAATCATCAAAGCCGCGAAGCAAGAAGGTAAATCAGAAAAGGAATTAACCGATTTCTACATCGGTGAATTTGAAAAGACTGTCAAAGGTATTGGTTCTCAGATTCCTACAATTACCCCAAGAGTTACCGAATATATGCCAAAGATTATTGCCTATATTGATAACCTTGTTAAAACCGGCGCCGCGTATGAAAGAGATGGGGATGTTTATTTCCGCGTTGAAAACATCAAAGATTATGGTGCTTTAAGTGGCATAAATGTAGAAGATTTACGCGTAGGCGCACGTGTAGAAGAGAATTCACAAAAAGAAAGCCCATTAGACTTCGCCTTATGGAAAAAGACTGATGAAGGCATTAAATGGGATTCACCATGGGGCAAAGGTAGACCAGGCTGGCACACTGAATGCTGCGTGATGATTGATTCTATTTTCCCAGGTGACCATATTGATATCCATGGTGGTGGTTATGATTTAAAATTCCCACACCATGAAAATGAAATCGCTCAAAGTGAAGCAACACATCATAGTAAGATTGCTCATTACTGGATGCACAACGCCTTTATTAACTTTGGTAACGAAAAGATGTCAAAGTCTTTAGGCAATGTCGTCTTAGCTAAAGATATGATTGCCACCTATGGTGGTTTAGTCACCCGTTTAGTTATTTTAAACGCTCATTATAGACAAGCAGTTAACTTCACTGATGAAACAGTAAAAGAAGCTCAACAAGAAGTTTCTAGAATGCAAATGGCTTATAAACAAGCTGCGCTTAAATTGCAGGCTAACAAAGTTAATTTAGATGAAGGTAAGCCAGAATACATCGCTAAGTTCTTAGAAGCCTTAGCCAATGACTTAAACACTGCGAACGCTCTAGCGGAGCTTTATAACGTCCTTAAGGATGTCAATCAGTTGATTAGAAGTAGAGATGCTGATTTAAATCAACTGAATAACTTATTTAAAACACTTACTGACATGTTCTATGTTTTAGGTCTTGACATTACTTACGTAAAGTTTGATGATAATATCTCCCACTTATATGAAGAATATCTCTTGAGCAAAGAAAATAAAAACTTTGCTAAATCTGATGAAATCAGAAAAGTTTTAATTGAAAAAGGAGTCATGTAATTTGACAAATACAGAAAGCGTTAACACATCATTAATCGAAAAATTACTTGATGCACTTAATATTACTGGTGGAGTTAAAACCGCTAGTAGTGTCATCATTGCTTTAGGTGCGATTTTAATATGTGGCTTTTTGATGACAAGAATCACTAAATTACTTAAATTACCAAACGTTACTGCTTATATCATTACTGGCGTTTTAATTGGTCCATCAGTGATTAACCTTATTCCTCAAGAATTTATAACAAGAACTGACTTTGTTAGTGATATCGCTTTAGCCTTTATCGCTTTTACCGCTGGACAGTTCTTTAAAATAAGCGAACTTAAAAAAGCAGGCTGGAAGGTATTGATTATCACCGTTTTTGAAGCCCTTGCCGCTTTTGTTATTGTCTTCTGTTTATGCTTCTTTGTTTTCCGCTTAAGCGTTGCCTTCTCATTAGTTTTAGGCGCCCTCAGTAGTGCGACCGCGCCAGCATCAACATTGATGACAATTAAACAAACTAAAGCTAAAGGTCATTATGTTAATACATTATTAGAAGTTGTCGCTTTAGATGATGTTGTGACATTATTGCTCTATAGTGTCGCTATTGCTATTTGTATTGGTATTTCAAAAGGTTCAGTGGGCTTTATGGAAGTTGGTTGGCCAATTATTGAAAATATCATTTGCTTAGCAATTGGCTTTATTTTTGGCTTTATTTTAAGATTCTTAATTTCTTCAAAGAGAACAACAGACAATCGACTAATTATCGTTTTAGCTGTTTTATTATTATTCTGTGGCATATGTTCATTATTTGGCCAAAGTCCATTACTAGGTTGTATGGCTATTGGAATGGTCTACACTAATACCGCCAAGCAAGAAGAAAAATTATTTGCGCAAGTTAATTATTTTATTCCACCTATTATGCTTGTTTTCTTTGTAAGAAGTGGCATGAATTTCTCATTTAGCGCTTTTACGAGCACAAGTTCAATTGCGGTTGTGCCACTTATCGTCGTAGCAATAGTTTATTTCTTTGCTCGTATTGCTGGTAAATACGGCGGAGCATATCTTGGTTGCTTGATTACTAGAACCCCTGCGAAAACTAGAAATTTCTTAGGCCTTGCTCTTATTCCTCAAGCCGGTGTTGCTATCGGTTTAGCGGCAATGGGCGCGAGAACCTTCTCTTCTTTTGGCTTAGAAGCCGAAGCAACCGCTTTAACTACAATCATCTTAGCATCATCCATCCTTTATGAATTAATTGGTCCAGGATGCGCTAAACTTGGCTTATATCTATCTGGTTCATATAGTAAAGAAAATATTGATGAACTAGCCCCAGAAAGCGTGGTGCAACACAGAGTGGTTAATGATGAAGGCTCATCTAGAGAAATTGACTTATTAGCCGCCCAAATCAAACACATCTCAGAGGAAATTCCACCAATTGGTGTTGAAGAAGCAAATGAGCAAGCCTTTACTGAGGCTGCAGAAGAATATGAAAATGAAACCTTTAATCGTAATCATAGAGGTTTCCTTAACCGTAAGTAGGAGGATTATCTTATGGAAGATTTTATCGCATTAGATCCAATTAGCCAATTAACAAATGGATGGCTAGCGGAATTCAACATTTGGACAATCGTTATTAGATTAGCGTTAGCGTTTATTATCGGTGCTTCCTTCGGTTTTGAAAGAAGTAGAAAGAGACATACCGCTGGCTTTAGAACATTTACCTTTGTGGCATTATTCTCCACAATCGCGGCCTTACTTGATGTTTATTTCATGGCCAACTTCAAAGTGGTCTTCCCAGCCGTGACAGCCGCTGTTGTATTAGGCGGTGCTATTATTTCTGGTAACACCCTTCTTTATTCCTCTAAAAACCAAATTAAAGGTTTAACAACCGCTGTCGCTTTATGGCTTACCGCTATTATCGGTGCTTCATTTGGTGCGGGCTTATATACCATCGGTTTAATCGGTGTTGTTCTTGCCTTCATTACATTAAGCGCAATGCCAAGAATTGAAGTTTATATGAAGAATAAGAGCAATCACTTTGAAATTCATTTAGAACTCAAAAATAGAAACGATTTAGTGAACTTCACCGGTGTTATTCGTAAACTTGGCTTAAAGATTGTTGATATCGAAGCCAACCCAGCCTATAACAATACAGGCCTTGGTGTTTATACCATTTCCATCACAATTAACTCTAAAGAGTTGAAAAAATACAAAACTCATGCAGAAATTATTGAAGCCTTATCGACTTTGGAATACATTAATTGTATTGAAGAAATCGACTAATTATGAATAAGGACATCAATCTAATCTACGGAAAGAATCCAGTATACGAAGCTCTCAATGCTAAAAAGGCGTTGAAAGTTTTTGTTGTTCCTAGTTTTTCTGACCCAAGAATCACTAATCTCGTAAGAGAATATAAGATTCCTGTGATCACTATTTCCCCTAATGAAATGGATAAGATGTCTAATAACGGTGTCCATCAAGGAGTCGCTGCTGAACTTAAACCATATCAGACGGTTTCTTTAGACGAAATCATTCTTAGAGCAAAAAAGAAAGAAAAGAAGATTATCGTCATGCTTGATAATATTGAGGATCCACATAATTTAGGCGCTATTTTAAGAAGTGCGGATGTCTTTGAAGCATCTGGAGTTATCTTACCTAAGCATAATTCCGTTTCTTTAAACGCTACTGTGGCAAAGACAAGTGCAGGCGCTATTAACTATGTGCCAGTCGCAGTTGTAAATAACCTCAATCAAGCAATTAAACAGTTAAAAGAAGAAGGCTACTGGGTTGTTTCTACAGATGGTAGTGCAACGATTTCCTATTCTTCTATTAAATATGATTTTCCAGTTGTCGTGGTCATAGGCAGTGAAGGTAAGGGTGTTTCATCTCTTGTTCTAAAGAATTCTGATTATGTTGTGAAGATTCCTCAATTCGGACATGTCAATTCTTTAAATGCTTCCGTCGCAGCCGGCATATTATTAGCGGAGGTGCATAAAACAAATATCTAATCGAAAGGAGATTTGTTATGGCACCCAAAACCTATAACCGCATTCTGGATGAGCACCTACATATCCTAATTACACAAGGCAATCATGAAGCCTATCTGTATTTAGTAAAACGCTATCGCAAATATTTCAAAGGCTTGACTTGCGAAATGTTAGAGAAATACCCAAATAGTGGTGTTTCTTTTAAAGAACTCATGGCAATTTGCTCACAATTATTTCCCAACATCATAAGGAAATATGATCCCCAGCGATTGTCTTCTTTCTTTATCTTTTGGAGAGAAAGTAGTGAGAAAGCAATCGTGGATTATTTATTAGAGAATTCTTATCTAGCGAATGCGGCAATGTTTCGTGGATTTGTTTCTTTTGATGAAGAAGCTGATGAAAGAAGATTCGCAGGTGAAAGAATCGCAGAGTTTAATGAACATCACTATAATGAAAAACGCATTGAAGAATTAAAAAGAATAATCTACGAGCATAGAAAAGAATTTAAGCATCAAGAATTTGCGATGTTAGCACTGATGTTAGAAGGCTATGATCTTAATGATTTAGAACATACAGGAATGATGAGTAGATCCTCATTATATTTAACCTTCAATAACGCTTGTGACAAAATCAGAAAATACATCCAAGCAGCGAGAAAATAGCGGTTATATACCTTTCATCACAAAGTGAAAATGGCAATATCGTTATTCATTTTTGCTCTCGCGTGATATAATCACAACCATGAGCAAACTAGAAATCAAAAATTTGAGCTTCTCATATGACGGCAGTAACAAAGTTATTGACGATATATCTTTCAGTGTTGAAAAGGGCACATTTGTCTCTGTCTTAGGTCATAACGGTTCTGGTAAATCCACATTGGCGAAGTTAATCGTGGGCCTACTTGATAAAGCCGGGGGGCAAATCTTTTTTAATGACGTCGAAATCACCGAAAAGAATCTTAAAGACTTACAAACCAAGACTTCTTTAATCTTCCAAAATCCTGATAACCAATTTATTGGCTCAACAGTGGAAGATGATATTGCTTTTGGTTTAGAAAATAGATGTTTTCCACACGATCAAATGCAAGCGGAAGTCGAACGCTTCGCTGATAGTGTGAATATGTTGGATCACTTAAAGAAAGAACCAATTAATCTTTCAGGTGGCCAAAAACAAAGAATCGCTTTAGCGGGCGCTTTAATTTTAAGACCAGAAATCTTAATCCTTGATGAAGCCACATCAATGCTTGACCCTAAAGGCAAATCCACAGTGAGAAAGGTCATTGACCGTATCCATAAGGAAAACAAAGAACTCACAATTATTTCCATTACTCACGATATCGATGAAGCTCTTTTAAGCGACAAGGTATTGATTTTGAACAAAGGTAAGCTCGTTAAAGAAGGTAAACCGCAAGACATATTAAGAGATGAATCCGCTTTATTAGAAGTGAAACTCGATATGCCTTTTGTTTATAAAATCGAAAAAGAGCTAAAAGAAATTGGCATTAATTCCAATGCGGAAACTATTGACCAATTAGTGGAGGATATATGGGCATCCAAGTAAAAAATATCTTCTACACTTACCAAAAGAAAGCCACTAATGCGACCCAAGCTTTAATGGATGTTTCTCTTGAAATCAAAGACAATGATTTCTTGGCAATTGTTGGTGAAACCGGTAGTGGCAAATCAACATTAGCCCAAATGTTTAATGCCCTTTTAATCCCTGATAAAGGCGATGTTTTAGCCAATGACTATGTCATTAACTATAAAAATAGAAAGAGTCGTAAATTACGTGGCTTGAGAAAACAAGTCGGTTTAGTTTTCCAATTCCCTGAATATCAACTTTTCGAAGAAACAGTGGAAAAGGATGTGGCTTTTGGTGTTAAAAACTTTGGTGTCAAAGGTGAAGAAGCACTTAATAGAGCTCATGAAGCATTAAAACAAGTTGGCTTAGATGAATCCTACTTCAAAAGAGCGCCTTTTGATTTATCCGGTGGTGAAAAAAGAAAAGTCGCTATTGCGGGTATCTTAGCGATTGACCCAGATATCTTAATCTTTGATGAACCAACTGCAGGATTTGATCCACAAAGTAGTAAAGACTTAATGAATCTCATTACTGAGTTCCATAAGAATGGTAAAACCATTATTATCATTACCCATGATATGGACTTAGTTAATACATACACTAAACGAGTGGTGATGTTAGAAAGAGGACAAGTAACTTTTGATGGCACCCCTAATGAATTATTTAGCTATATCAAAGGCTACGACCGTTTAGATACTCCTTCCGTTATTAAAGTGGCAGAAAAACTAAAAGAGAAGGGCATGGATATCGATATCAACGAAATTCACACAAATGAAGACTTAGTTGAAGCAATTAAAAAATGGAGGAATAAAGCATGAGTAGCATGACTTTTGGTCGTTATTCCTTCCGTAATACTTTCATTCATAATTTGGATGCGAGAAATAAGATTTTCCTCATGCTTTTATTTATGGTGGGTATCTTCTTCCAATTCAATATGTGGTCAACCGCTTTAATCATGAGTGGTGTTTATATCGTCATCCTTTTAGCGTTAATGCTTATCTCTAGAGTGAGCTTATGGTCACTTATTAAATCACTAGGCGGTTTATGGATGTTAGTCATCTTCTTGATGATTATTTATATTTTCGTACCGACCAATAATCCAAAGTTACCTGTCGCCTTTACTATTGGTTCTTTAGAAGTTCACTGGGATGCATTCTGTCAAGCGGGTTATATTGTGATGAGATTGATTTTAATGATTTCATTAACAATGATTTTAACAAGCACCACAAAACCAATGGATATGACATATGCTTTTGAATGGTATATGACGCCATTAAAACCAATTCGTTTCCCAGTTCATGAAATCGCGATGACTTTATCAATCGCTTTAAGATTCATTCCAACATTGTTGGATGAAACTGAAAGAATTATGAAAGCCCAAGCCAGTCGTGGTGTTGATTTTAACCACGGTGGTATCTTTAAACGTTTCGGTGCGATTATTGCTTTAATCATTCCATTATTTGTTTCTGCTTTAGAAAGAAGCGAAGAACTCGCTAACGCGATGATTGTTAGAGGCTATGATCCAAGAGCAAAACGCACTAGATATCGTTTATTAAGATTCTCTTGGAGAGATATTATCGCTTTCTTATTTATCGGTGGTATTTTTGCCGGTATTATTGTGATGTTCGTATTTGATAGAAAAAATCCAATCGACATTGTGGAATTTTTCTTCCATGTTAAAGGATTCTAATTATGAAAGTATTAGGTATTTGTTCGTATAAGGGCACTAATTATTATGGCTGGCAAAAGCAAGTCGGTTTTGTGAGTGTGCAAAGTAAAATTGAAGAATGCTTAAGCAAAGTCTATGACACCCCAATCAATATCCAAGGTAGTGGACGTACAGACGCAGGTGTCCACGCTCTTAAACAATATTTTCATTATGTTAGTGATAAGGAAAAAGACTTAAAGCAGTTAACATATGCATTAAATAAAATGCTTCCAGATGATATTAAGATTCTATCCCTTGCCCAAGTTGATGATGATTTCCACGCTAGATATAACGCCACAAAGAAGATTTATGAATACCGTATCCTTCTAACAAATAAGGATCCTATGTCTTATGATTTAGCCTATATCTATCCAATGGAATTAGATATTGAACTATTTAAAAACGCTCTTCAAAAATTTGAAGGCACACACAATTATCAAGACTTCACCTCTAAAGAAGAAGATGAAGGTGGATTCATTAGAACAATATATAATATTGAAGTCATTCAAGAAGGTGACTTATTAAGAGTCATATTTACCGGTAATGGTTTCATGAGATATCAAATTAGAAATATGATTGGTTCAGCGATTAATGTTGCTAATAAAAAGGAACCATTAGAGTTCATTGATAAGCATTTGCAAGATAACAAAAATAGAGAAATCATCGCTTATAAAGCACCAGCCTCTGGCCTTTATTTAGTGGATGTTATCTATAATAATTAGGAGGATTTTCTTTTATGAAAAAACAATTGTTTGCAATCTTAGGAATCATGTTTGCTATTGGCGTTTCTGCTTGTAATAATAGTGAACCAGTTGCTTCTAATAGTGATTTCAAACAACAGTCTACTAGTAGTTCTACAGAAAGTAGTGAATCAACTTCTTCATCTATTTCATCACAATCTACTAGTGAATCTTCAATAAGCCCATCGGTTAGTTCTAGCTCTTCAAGCAGCTCATCCAGCAGTGCTTCAAGTAGCTCCTTACCAAGTAGTTCTTCTTCAAGCTCAAGCAGCAGTTCTTCAGTGCATGTCCATAATTATGGAACATTAAACGAAGGAACTCTTCCATCATATTATTATGATGGCATGAAGCCTCATTATTACTGCATTGAATGTGGACAGTATTTTGACGTTGATAAGAACCCTACAACCAAAGACGCTTTAAAACTTGAAAAAGCAGGAGATAGAATCGCTCTTTTAATCAACGGTATTGAAAAGGATATTTTTGAAAATCCTGATAAAAACGAACAACGAGTTATTTGGAGATTAGATAATCGTGGTCCAGGAAATACTGCTGTTGTCGCTTTAGCTAAGCCAGGTGATACAACTTATAAATATGGCTTCTTCGCTGGAGAAAACATTGATGAAAATAATACAATCACAATTGATGGCAGAGTTGATTTTGTTTTAGTGGCAACTCCTAATGGTCTTGTATTAAACGCTCTTGAACATAATGGCTTAGTGGTCAAAGTTAATTCCGAAGAATATCCACTAAACCCTGTTACCTATCTTGATGGTGTAACTAAGACATATATTTATGGTTATCATTACTTTGAAGTCGGTGACAAAATGACTGTTGTTGATAAGGACAACAATATCACTTATGGATATAGCGATATCGCGAGTGATTCCGCTTGGAATAAATATGATTTCCATAAAGGTACCAACAACGAGTTTGTCTTCGACAAAGCTGCTAGATTTGGTATTGAATTTGGCCGTGATGGAGTAAATGATATTTCTGTTACTAAAACATTTGGTCCTTCTACAGGTACTGAATTCGCTGTTACTTTCAATTCAGAAAGAACTAGCGAACAATTAATAAAACATTCATATGCCACTAACACTGAGGCCTATACAGAAGCAACTTGGTATGTGTTGCATGAAGTGGTTATAAACGCTGATGATATTAAAGCCGCTTTAGTGAATGGCTATGATATGTATACAGCTACTGTTTCTTTCTCAAGCGGTGAAGAATTCAACCTTAAAGACATTACTAATAACGCAGCTATTACTGGTGATCATTTAGCCTCTTACTATGGCGAAGATGATTGCTTCACAATCTCAGGCGATTACATCAAAATCTTAAAAAACGGCAGCTACGGTATTTATTATGTTCCATCCGCTAATGTTATTGCTTTGACCACTATGTCAGCGCCAGGCAATGCAAACATTATGGTCGATGGTGCATTTGTTCCGTTAACCAAAGACGCTAATGATAATGTCACCTATACTGGCCATTTTGATAAGAATACATACGTTGTATTTGCAGATGATAGCTATAACATGATTACACCAACGTTAGCGAGTGGCGTTGATCAAACTGCTGTTCATTTGTCTTCATTCTTAATCTATTTTGACAAAGCCGGTACATTCAAACTTGATTTGAATTTAAACACTAATGTGTTAAATGTTACTGTCATAGAACTAGATGATCCTAGTCAACAACAAGGACCTATTACTGGTGCTTATTTAATTGGCTCTGGTGGTATGTCCGCTAGAATGGAAAACAATCCAGATAATCCTGACGAATTAATGAAGAAAAATGTCCAAATGGTAGCCAGTAGTGGAATGGTTTATGTTTCCATTTATAATTCCACACTAAGCGGCAATATTGAAGGTGTTACTTTATCAGAAGATAGCGCTAGTGTCGCAACAGCAATGAGTACCTTGTTCTATATCACCGCTGGTGAAGGAACATACGATTTCTATCTCAATAAAAACACTTTGGTATTGAGAATAGTTAAGGTTTCATAAACATTTATGTTCAATTCTATATGAACATGTGGTAATATTTTTTCGCAAAAAAGCAAAAAAGGAGTTTTAAATCATGGGTAGAGCACATGAAGTAAGAGCAAAAGCGATGGCCGCAACCGCTGCAAAAAGAAGCGCACTCTTTATGAGAGCCAGTAAGGAAATCTATATGGCGGCAAAGAATGGCGTTCCTGACCCTGAAATGAACTTAGCACTCCGTTCTGCAATTGAAAAATGGAGAGGTCAAAACGTTACTAAAGACGTTATTGATAGAGCGATCCAAAAAGCTAAAGGCGGCGAAGCCGAAAGCTATTCTGAAGGCCGTTATGAAGCCTTTGGTCCAGGTAACTCCCTCTTTATCATTGATACATTAACTGATAACTCAAACCGTGCGTTTATCGAAGTTAGAACCGCTATCACCAAAAAGGGTGGCCACTTAGGTTCCACAATCTTCAATTTCACACAAACTGGTTTATTCGTTTTCAACGGCACCAATAGAGATGAAGTTGAAGAAAACTTAATTCTCTCTGACGTTGATGTCCGTGAAGTCACAGCAGAAGATGGAAAGATCGAAGTCCTTGTTGAACCAGCAGCCTTCGCTCAAGCTAGAGAAGTTTTAGGTGGTATGGGCATCTCCGAATTCGATGTTGCGGAAATAACCTTCTTAGCCAATGATCCAATTGAAATCACTGATCCAGAAGAAAGACGCAAATTCGACGAATTATGCGACATGCTTGATGACTTACAAGACGTCCAAAACGTCTACCACAACGTCAAGTAATTATTAACCTATAATTATGCAAATACCAATCACGAAATGTGGTTGGTTTTTTGTTTGAAAAACAACTTTTTTCTAGTCTCCAGGAATTATTTTTATAAATAATCAATTGACATCACACACGTAAACACGTATGATTTTTATCGGCACAAAAGCTAAATTAGCGAAGTCCCCGGTAAGGTCAAAGTTAGTTTGGTAAAGGAGGATTACAGTTATGCAACGTCAAACTACTATTGCAAAAAATAACGAAATCCAAAGAAAATGGTATGTCGTCGATGCCACAGACAAACCATTAGGAAGATTAGCATCACAAGTCGCTCAAGTTTTAACTGGCAAGAATAAGCCAATTTGGACTCCAAATGTTGACTGTGGTGACTATGTTATTATCATCAACGCTGAAAAGGTTGCTCTTTCTGGCGATAAAGTTAATAACAAAAAATACTACAATGTGTCTGGTTACGCTGGCGGTCTCCGTACTCGTACAGCCGGTACTATGAAAGAAAAGTATCCAGTAGAAATGCTTGAAAGATGCCTTCACGGTATGCTTCCAAAGGGTCGCTTAGGTCGTCAAATGATCAAGAAACTCTTCGTCTATGCTGGTCCAGAACACAAACAAGAAGCTCAAAAACCAGAAGTTCTTGAGCTCAAATACTAGGAGGTCTTAACATGGCAAAGAAAGCTGATCTTCAATATTACGGCACAGGCAAAAGAAAATCTTCTATCGCTCGTGTTTACATCACTGCTGGTACAGGCAAAGTTGTTGTCAATGGCCACCCAGTGGAAGAATATATGCCTTATGCGACATTAATTCTCGACTTAAAACAACCATTAACATTAACAGGCACAGATGGCAAATACGATGTGCGTGCAGAAGTTAAAGGTGGTGGCTTCACAGGTCAAGCTGGCGCTATCCGCTTAGGTATCGCTAGAGCCTTATTAGAAGCCGGTTGCGATCGTGCAGTCTTAAAATCTAACGGTATGGTCAAACGTGACTCCCGTAAGAAAGAACGTAAGAAATACGGTCTCAAAGCTGCTCGTAAAGCTCCACAATTCAGCAAACGTTAATCGTTTACTACAAAACAAGAAAAACAGGAAGTCATTTGGCTTCCTTTTTTCGTGCGCGATAAATCTTATATAAAAAGCATTGATTTTAATAAATCATTGTTGTATATTATTACCGCTGTCTTTAAGACGCATGGGCCCATAGCTCAGTTGGTTAGAGCGCGCCCCTGATAAGGGCGAGGTCGGAAGTTCAAGTCTTCTTGGGCCCACCAAATCGATTGTTAAGAAGGATGTCAAAGTTCTTCTTTTTATTTTTTACCCTAAATATAGGGTTTTTCTTTTGCTCAAGTAAAATATTGTTATGTTTCTTGGGTTGATGGCTAAGCCTAAGTAGGTGGGAGCAGGCATGC
>CACWSI010000007.1 GCA_902763555.1 uncultured Erysipelotrichaceae bacterium
CTCACAATAACGCGTGAAGGGTCTCCACTTTTAATGTTGTAGCCTAGGCAGGTAGATTTAGGTGTCCCCACTTAAATCCACTTTAATTGTCGTAGGCCCATCTTTTGGATAGGCAATTTTTAAATATTTTGTGATTAATAGGTTTCGTATTCTAAGATACCTAATTTGATAACACCATTTGTTATTTCAGTCTCATCAATCTCAACTGCGAACACACCATTTGAGTGGAGATAAGCATCTAGGTAACCCCATAATTTTGTAAACGTGAAACCAGAACCTGTAAGCGTTTCGATATAAGCATCACGTGCAGCTTCAGCAGCGGCTTGTGTTGGAAGTGTAATGGTTACAAAGGCTTCACCGAAATAGAAATCATATGCGAATGTAGCGCCTTCCGCTTCTAAAGCAGGAAGAATACCTTCAGCGATTGGAAGATCCGCGACAATTTGCGCCATTGGGAATCCATCGCCACCTTGTTGTCCGCCTTCAATTTTCTTAATTGTTAATGATACACCAAATCTATTTGTGCTTACCGCAACAGTGTATTGGTTGTTTGGTGATTTAAATACATCATCGTATTCGTCTGAACTAGCAGAGTCATATGTGAAGTTAGCGGCTCTTAATAAAGCCATATAATCACTCTTAATTTGATCTTTGTTATCAGCTTCGATAAGAACATATAAGCTACCATCATAGTTTGTACCAGCGGTGATATCATCACAAATTCCATCATAGGATGGAAGTTCATCTGTATAACCTTGACCCGCGAATAATGCAGTGATCTTAGCGGTTGGCCATAATGAGACAAATGCGGTCACAGGTGTACCGTGGATATTAATCACTAATGAACCATCTTTAACAGACAAACTGATTTGGAATTGATTATTCTTTGAGTTCATGTTTTGTGTAGAAGAATCAAGTGTGTATTCAGCCGCTTCTAAAAGCGCCATATATTGGCCTTGAGCACTTGATGCAGCATCGGTAGCACCATAAACACATGTGATTTGAATATCTTCTTCACCAACGATTTTGTATTGATATTCGTTAGCGCCAGTAAGGGCTGGAACAGCATCACTACCTAAGAAATAACTAGAAATTAGGCTAGACGGGAATACTTTTGTCTTACCAGTCTTAGCAAAATCGATAGTGAAAGAACCTTTTTCTGCGGAATATACTTTAATAGCAATTTCACTATTTGGATTAGTGTATGTACTAGAGGCCTCATCATAATCGGTATAACCAGCATTTGTTAAATCAGTTTTATATAATTCAACAGCAGCTTCTTCACTGCCTCTTTCAACCTTAACTAAAACACCGATACCAAACATATCGTTTAAGATAACAAAGCCTTTGTTAGCACCGGTAAATGCTGGAACAGTACCGATAGTGTAATCGCCTAATAAGGCTGCAATATCATCAGCTGGCCAATCCTTCACAGGAATTGGATCTAATTTAAAGTAGATGGTGAAAATAGCGGCGTTATATTTTGCGCTATATTCAAATTGTAATCTGGCAATGCCCTTATCAGCGATTGTTAAAAATGCATAGTAGATGTTACCGTCTTTTTCAACTTCCCAACCGCTTGTTTTTATTGAATCAGTGTAGCTGACTAAGTTTTGCTCAGTGGCACCATAGACGTACATGAAGGCGTGGATAGCTTCATACGCTCCATAGGCATAAGCTTGTTCGTTAACATCGGATTCCTTAAAGATATATTCACCATTAGTGACATTAAGAGCAGGGATGTTAACAACATAGCCGTTATATTTGTTATAGAAGTCTTCAATTACTTTTGTGTTCCAATAACTAAGTGGACCAAAGTAAATATCTAAACTCTTATATTCATCGTTATAAGCATAATTAACACAGTATTTACCATCTGGGGAGACTGCGACTTTATAGCTTTGATTTAATTCGTCTAAAACATTCCAGTTAGCGGCAGTTAAAGCAGTGGTATAAGTATCCGCTGCATCTGTATCGTTTGTGTAGCAGAAAATGCCATAATCACTAGATGATACTTCATAATAATCCGCACTAAAGGCAGGTGGAACTTCATTAGATCCAAATGCTCCTGTTGCAATTTCAGAAGCAAAAGCAGCAGGGAAGGTATAGTAATATGGGTCATAAGCTTCTAAATAGAACTTACTTTCCACATTAGCAAAAGCCACTCTTAAGTGTCTTGTAGCGGTATTAACTGTCACTGATTTTTCAAAAACATAACCTTGTGGATTAACGTTTGTAAATCCATCGGCGACAACCTTAGCGGCATAAGTAGCAAGTGTATTAGAATCTGCCGCGCCACCTTGAATAGTAACAGCGTCATTTTCTTCATCATATGCGACTACAGCTTCTTCTGAGCCAGTAAATGGAAGGACATATCCATATAAGTGGTCAGACATGATTTTAGCTTCAGCGTCTGTCCATGCTTTTTTGCCTGGTTTAGCTACGAGAATGTTAAATGAATTAGTGACTCTTCCATATGCGACAGTAACTGGAATAGCACCAATGGTGTTTAAAGTAGCACCGTTAGCAGGATTAGTGGTGTAGTTAGTAACTGCTTCACTTGTATTATCACTATAATTAGCGGTAACAACTAAACCAGTTAGGTCTAATTTCTCACCTTGCTCATAATTCTTTTTAACATTAGTGGTATCTAATGCGATACCTGTTAATGTAGGGGCAACAGAACTAGACCTGCTACTTGGGGATGAACTACTTGATTCACTACTAGATGAAGGAATCGAAGTAGATGGATTATCACTAGATCTAGATTCACTAGGTAAACTTGTATCGCTACTGGATGTGTTGTTATTTGAGGATGAGTTATCACTACAACCAACCATCACACCAGTGGCCATCGCGACTAGGAGTAATAATTTGATATTATTTTTCATAGTTTCTCCTTTCTTTTGAGATAAACTTTATGCCATACATACTATTTGTTTTTGAAAAACAAAGCAAGCAAAAGGCAATTTACTAAGATCTAAACAAAATAAAAAAGCCCTTATTTTTCTAAGGGCTAATTTCTTATCTATCTTCTCTAAAGTACGACTGGCCTAGACCCGCCGGAGCTTTGCCTAATTTCTTATTAAAGATACTTGTAACAACAAGAATAATAACGGTGACGAAATATGGAATTAAAGCGAAGATTTGCTTTTCTGGACCAGGAACATTTAAGTAGCCAGGCATGATATATAGGAAGGCGAAAATAAATGAACCAGCGATACCAATATTTGTGTTCCACATTGTGAAGATAACAAGAGAAACCGCTAACCAGCCATATGAATCAACAACGAATTCAAATGCTGCGCTACAGTTATCAAATAAATAGTACATACCACCTAAACCAGAAATAGCGGAACCAATAATCGTGGCTAAATATCTATAACGATTAACACTAATACCAGCAGCGTCAGCAGCGGCAGGGTTTTCACCAACTGTTCTTAAGAATAAACCCACTCTAGTTTTCTTCATGATAATAGCAATACCGATCGCTACCGCAATAGCTAGATAAACAAGAATACCATATGAGAAGAATAACTGTGTGAACCAGTTAGAGTTATAGAAACTTTCAGGGAACACGTGCATTAAGTATTTAGATGAAAGTGATGAGAATCCAAGAGAGATTTCTTTCTTGAAGAAGGAAATAACAAATGGATATAAACCCACACCAAATGTTGTTAACGCTAAACCAGTAACGTTTTGATTACAACGAAGTGTGACGGTAATAAATGAGAATAATAAACCCGCTAAACCAGCAAATAATAAGCAGAAGAAAGCAGTAAAGAAGAATGCTAAGAAGGCATTGGTTTGACCAGGAATGCCCAACTTAACTAAGATGCTTAAATAAATATAAGCACCAATGGCACTGCCCATAGCACCGATACACATAATACCTGGAGTACCCATATTTAAGTGACCAGATTTCTCTGTCACTGTTTCACCAGCGGAGCCAAATAAGAAGACAGTGGCAAACTTAATAGAGCTAGTAATAATTTCTAGAAACATTATTGCTTACCTCCTTCCGCTTTTGGTGTTTGTCCTTCGGACATAGGAGGTTCATTCTTACTCTTGAAGAATTGGCGTAAATTAAATCTAATTCTAAAGTTAGTGAAGAACTCACTAGTTAAGATTAATAAGAAGAATAAACCAGATAAAACGTTAGCGACTTCGCCACTATATTGTAAGTTAGCAGCGGCATTACTACTGCCAACGGTAATAATAGCGTTCAATACTGAATAAAGAACCATTTCTAATGGGTTGAAGTGACCAAGCCAACTAATCATAACAGCGGTAAAACCACGTCCACCGACAACTGTTTCACTAACAGTATGGCTAGAACCTGAAACAAGTAAGAAACCAGCAATACCACAAACAGCGCCACATAAGATCATTGTTCTAATAGTGACGACCTTAACGTTAATGCCAACATATTCAGCGGTTCTAACACTGCCATTTAAGACCGCAATTTCATACCCGTGTTTGCTATATTTGAGATAGAACCATAATGCTACTACTAAGTTAATGATGACGAAAATGCCAATAAGATATGAACTTCCAAAGATCTCTGGCATCCAACCAGCATGAGTACCGGCATTTAATACACCAAGAGCGGTACTACCTGTAGCTTTAAACTTCAAAGAGAAGGCCGCCACTAAGCCGATAGCAATATAGTTCATCATTAAGGTGAATAATGTTTCGTTAGTGTTAAAGAACGCTTTAAATATCGCAGGAATCGCCGCCCAAGCAGCCGCAAATATCAAAGCTAATACAAGCATTAATATAAGCGCTAAGAAGTTAGGAATAGATGGAGCGATGAATTTCATAACAATCGCGGCACCAAAGCAACCCATTAACACTTGGCCTTCAGCACCGATATTCCAGAACTTCATCTTAAAGGCTGGCGTAATAGCAGCGGCAATAATTAATAATAACGATGCATTCCACAGAGTGGAAAATGCTGTATTCATGTTAAAGAAAGTACCTTCAACAACGAATATATAATAGCTAATAAACTTTTCAGGCATTTCATCCAATGTTATTGGGGAAACAAGGAAGGAAATAATGCCACATAAAAGCAAGGCACCTAAAATAAATGAAAGTTTAACAACAAAGACGAACCACGTTGGTACTTCATTACGTCTAGCGATATGGAAAAGAGGATTTCTAACCTTTTTAACTTTTTGTTTTTGTGCTAACTCAGGCATTTTCTTCGCTCCTTTCTTCAACTTTCTTAGTCATTAATAAACCAATTTCGTTTTTATTAGTGTCTTTGCAGTTTAAGATACCAGCGACTTCCCCGTCCCTTAACACAAGAACACGATCACAAAGGGCAAGAATGACATCTAAATCTTCACCAACATAGATGACCGCACTGCCTTTTTCTTTTTGCTTATTGATTAAGTTATAAATCATGTAGGAAGAGTTAATATCTAAGCCACGTACTGGATAGGCCACCATAAGAACCTTTGGACGGGTTGAGATTTCTCTACCGACTAATACTTTTTGAATATTACCACCAGATAATTTCTTAACTGATGTATGTAAACTTGGTGTTTTAATTTCTAATTCATCCACTAATTCTTTAGCTAAAGCAGCAGGTTTATTTCTATGAACAATACCACCTTTACCTTTTCTAAAGCTTCTTAGCATCATGTTATCGATAAGGTCCATGCTTCCAACAAGACCCATACCTAATCTATCTTCAGGAACGAATGATAATTTAATACCTAAATCACGAATCTCAATTGGTTTCTTGCCTTTTAAATTCATGATTTCGTCTTCATAGAAAATGATTTGTTCTTTATTAACCATTTCAGTTATTTCTTTATTTGTTTTACCTACGAGTGATAGTGGTTCTTTTTTACCTTTTAAGTGGAATTTACCTTGTGCGGCTAATTCTCTAATTTGTTTAATGTTTTTATGGAAGAAAGTGACTGGTTGTTCTTTCTTTGGGTTATGGAAAATAATCGTGCCTTGTGTATTTCTATTAAGGCCCGCAATTGTTTCTAACAATTCTTTTTGGCCACTTCCAGAGATACCTGCGATACCAAGTATTTCACTACCATATACGGTGAAATTGATATTTTTAAGTACTTTTCTACCATCTCTACCATTTAAACTTAAATCTTGAACAATTAAGCGTTCACCAGTGGTAGGGATTTCCATTCTATTGATATTGAGATCGACTTTATGGCCAACCATCATTTCAGTTAAAATCTTTTCAGTGGCATTTTCTGTTAAGATATCACCAGCGACTTCACCTTTACAAAGAACAGCAACACGGTCACTGATTTCTAAGACTTCATTAAGTTTATGAGTAATGATAATGATGGATTTTCCATCTTTTTTCATCGCTCTTAGAACATCGAATAATTTTTCAATTTCTTGTGGAGTTAAAACCGCGGTTGGTTCATCTAAGATTAAAATATCAACGCCTCTATAGAGCGCCTTAATAATTTCTAATGTCTGCTTTTCACTAACAGACATGGTGTTAACTTTTTGCCAAGGATTTAATTTAAAACCAAATTTATTACAAATTTCAGTGATGCGATTAGCGCTTGCTTTTAAATTAAAACCCTGTGCTTTTGTGCCATCTTTTTTGGCAATTTCTTCATAGTCTTTTTTAGTTAGACCCACGACAACATTTTCAACAGCGGTGAATGTATCAACGAGTTTGAAGTGTTGATGAACCATACCTATATGGTATTTATAAGCATCGTGTGGTGAACTGATTCTAACCTTTTCACCGTTAACATAGATATCACCAGCATCAGGGCAATAAATACCCGCGAGAGCATTCATAAGAGTGGTTTTACCAGATCCATTTTCGCCTAATAATGAGAGAATTTCGCCATTATACAAAGAGAGGTTACAATCGTGATTAGCGACTATACGACCAAATATTTTAGTGATGCCTTTTAATTCTATGACTTGCTGTTTTTCCATGGGATAAATAAAGGTTTTAGCGGGGCTTTTGACCCCGCTAAAACATTGTTTTAAAGTTGTTTAATTATTCTTTTGGGTTGACGGAACCGAGGTCGTTGATACCATCGATTAAAACGTCAAAGCTTGGAGCAGAACGGTATTCGGATTCGTGATAGTAACCACCTTTGATGAATTCGGTGCCATCTGGGTAATCGAATGTCCATTGTTTGCTTGGAGCCATATTTGCTTCACTTGGAGCTTCACCTTTAACAGTGAATTTGCTTGTATCGAAAACTTTTAAAGAACCATTTTCTAATTTGGCTTTGACTTCGGCGACTTTTTCAGCGGTGCCAGGAGCAACATTTTTGCCTAATTCGGAAAGTTCAACAGAACCTTCTTTGAAACCACCACACCAGTTAGCTGGGATGTTAGCTTTTTCTGGAGATTCAGCTTCTTTAACGGCGTTGACGACGAATTCATAGAATGGGGACCAGTTGATTCTGGAAGAAACCATGAATGTTTCTGGAGCAACATTAGCGGTAGAACCGTTATATGTAACGTTTGGAACTTTAGCTTCTTCACAAGCTGTTGGAGCACCATAGGAGTCAGCGTGTTGAGAAATGAGGACAGCGCCACCGGCGATTAAGGCTTTAGCAGCGGTCTTTTCAGCTGTTTCATCATACCAAGAATCGGTATATTTGACGTCCATTGTGACATCTTCAACGATGGATTTAACACCAAGGTAGAATGATGTATAACCGGACATAACTTCAGCGTATGGGTGAGCGGCGACATAACCGATCTTTGAAGCGACGGAAGCATCAGCAGCTTTCATAGCTTGTAATTTCATACCAGCAACGACACCAGCGAGGTAACGGCCTTCGTAAATGGAAGCGAAAGCGTTGTGGTAGTTAGCTAACTTTTCAGCAGCAGCTTTTGTACCTGTAGCGTGGCAGAATTGAACAGTTGGATGCTTTTTAGCGGCTTCAATCATATAGTCTTCATGACCAAAGGAGTCAGCAAAAACGACTTTGCAGCCTGTGTCGGCTAAGTTTTCAGCAACTTCTCTACATTCTGGACCTTCTGGAACGTTTTCACGAATGATTGGGTTGAAACCTAATTTCTTCGCGCTTTCTTTGAAAGCTTCAACGAAGTTCTTGTCGTAAGTTGAAGAATCGGCTGGGTGTAAGCAGATTAAACCGACTTTCATTTTTGCATTGCCATTACATGCAGCTAAACCAGCGACAGAGGCAGCGGCTAATGCTAATAATGATACTAAACGTACTTTTTTCATTTTTGTTTTTCTCCTCCTTGATTTCTTTTCTAAAAAATAAAAATGAGCTTCCTATAATTGGAAGCCTCTACTTTAAATCAACGGCGAAACATACGAACGATTATTTCGCAAACGGATTTGATTCGTAGTGCTACATTATACGGTGTAGCGTAGAGACAACCCACCAATTAGGGAATTATACGAAGTCAAAGTTTGTTTTCCTTTGACGCCATTATTGTATATTCACAAAATGACAGTTGTAAACCCTTAAAAAGATAAATTTTCACAAAAAAGTCGCACGGGTTTTATAAAATAAAGATTTATCGTGCGACGTGTATGAACAATTCTTAGTAAGCTTCAACCGGAACAATGGAAATTACTGGATATTTCTTTAATAATTCACGGCCTTTGAGTGGAGTGAGCTCGATATAGAACATAACACCTGCGACAGAAGCGCCACTTCTTTCAACGAGTTCACATAAGGCTTTCGCGGAACCACCAGTTGCTAATAAGTCATCGACCACTAAAACGCGATCACCCGGTTTAATAGAATCTTCACTAATTACCAAAGTAGCGGTGCCGTATTCTAAGTTATATGAGACACAGTTACCTGGTCTTGGTAATTTGCCAGGTTTTCTCGCCATAACAACACCCTTCTTAGTTAATAAACCAAGAGTGGGACCAAATAAGAAACCACGGGCTTCTGGACAAACAATTTTATCAAATTGAATATTTTGTTCTTTTAATTCATCAACCATGACATCGAACACTAATTGGAGATATTCTGGATCTTCAAATACTGGAACGATATCTTTGAAAATGATGCCTGGTTTAGGAAAACCAGGAACATCCTTAATATGTTTTTCGGATAATGAAATGACTTGTTCTTTCTTGGTCATAATTGTGCTACCTCTTATAAAAACGACAAACTTTATTATATGTCAGAACAGTGCTTTTCTCAATGTATGACAGTAAGAAATTTCATGCCAATCTTATGACAAAAACTCGATTATGTTTTATCTTAGAAAAATTCTAAAAAAAGTGTTTGCAATGATATGCGTATGTGGTAAAGTTTTAGGCAAAGGATTGCTATGGAGAAACGAATTAGAAAGTGTAAGATTCCCGCCGCATTAGGGGGTTTCTTCCCTCAATTTTCCTCCCCATTCGCTATTCTTATCTGTTTGTAGTCACCCCTTATTGTCGGGTGATTTTTTTTGCGCGAAAGGAGAAACATTTATGTCGGCAAACAAACTTATCTTCGAAGTTGATGGCAAGCCAAGTTTCGGGAAACTCTTGGTCTTCGCGTTTCAACAAGTCTTAGCCGTTTTAGCGGCCACAATCGCAGTTCCAACAATCATTGGACTTCCAGTACAAATTCCTGCAGCTATCTTAGGTGCTGGTTTAGGTACACTCGTTTATTTAGTTTTCACAAAATTCAAATCACCAGTCGTTATCTCTAGCTCATTTGCTTTCTTAGGTGCTTTGGCTAACGCCGTCGCATTTGGTTACATGGGTATCTTACTCGGTGGCTTATTTGCTGGTTTAGTTTACGTGATCATTGCAATTATCATTAAATTTGCTGGTACAAGATGGGTTGAAAAACTCATGCCTCCAGTAATTATCGGACCAACTGTTGCTTTAATCGGTCTTTCCTTAGCAGGTGCGGCTATGGGTGACATCGTTAAAGCTTCTGCTTCTCAAATCAATGGTGGTTATAACCTCATCGGTTTATTATGTGGCTTAGTCACATTCTTCACAGTTGTTATTCTCTCTGTCCAAAATAGATTCAAAGCCGGTAGATTATTACCATTCATTCTTGGTATTGCTGCTGGTTATGCTGTTGCCGCGATCTTCACAGGCATCGGCTACGCTGCTAACTTAGATTACTTCAAAGTTATCAACTACTCACCAATCATTGAAAACTTCCAAAACATCACACTCGAATCATTCTTAACATATCCAAGATTCGCTTTAATCGGTGGTATCAAGGAATTAGCTGATGGTGCAGTCAGCGAGGAAATAGTTGCTGCCGCTGCCCAAAGTGGCAAAGTAGCACAAGTCATTACCCCAGTCGGTGTTGCGGAAGTTGCTTTAGCCTTCGTCCCAGTCGCATTTGTTACATTTGCTGAACACATCGCTGACCACAAGAACTTAAGCTCCATCATCAACAAAGACCTCATTACAGAACCAGGCTTATCCAGAACCTTACTCGGTGATGGTGTTGGTTCCATGGTTGGTACAGTCTTCGGTATCTGCCCAAATACCACATATGGTGAATCCGTTGGCTGCGTTGCTATCACAAAGAACGCTTCTGTTAGAACAATCTTCGTTGCCGCTTTAATGCTCATCGTCTTATCATTCTTAAGCCCAGTTACCGCTGCGTTAAGAACAATCCCAAGCTGTGTCATGGGTGGTGTTTGCTTAACACTCTATGGCTTCATCGCTGTCTCTGGCTTAAAGATGTTCCAACAAGTCGATCTCAACAAGAGCAAGAACTTATTCACAGTCGCTGCCATCCTCATTTCCGGTATCGGTGGTTTAGCTATCCAAATCCCATATGCTATCGCAAATAATGGTGCAGTTGAAAAAACAATTCAAATTACCTCTATCGCAACTGCGTTGATTTTAGGTATTATTACTATGGTGGTAACAAACGCTGTTGAAAAGCGTAATGCCCCAGAAGAAGAATAAGTTGAGGAATAGATAATGGCTTTTGAAAATTATCCAACAGTCCATATTCTTGACCATCCATTGATCAAGCACAAAATCACAAAACTTAGAGACAAAACAACTAAGACAAGTGAATTCAAGATGTTAGTGAAAGAAATATCTGTTTTGGAAGGATATGAAGCACTTCGTCATCTCGGAACACAAATGGTGGAAATTGAAACACCAATCGAAAAAACACTTCAACCAGTTGTTAAACGTAAATCTCTTTGCTTTGTCCCAATCCTTCGTGCAGGCTTGGGTATGGTCGATGGTTTGCTCGAGCTAGTTCCTGGCTGTACTTGTGGCCACATCGGTTTATACCGTAATGAAGTCACAAAAGAACCTGTGGAATATTACTGCAAATTGCCTGCAGATATTTCCGAAAAAGATGTTTACCTTTTAGACCCAATGCTCGCCACAGGCGGCTCCGCTATTGACGCGGTGAGAATGTTAAAGGCTCATGGTGCTAAAAAGATTACCTTCCTTTGCATTATCGCAGCCCCAGAAGGTGTGGAAGCATTTGTGAAGAAATATCCAGATATCCCACTCTATATCGGTGCATTAGACCGTTGCTTAAACGAAAATGCATATATCTGCCCAGGCTTAGGTGACTGTGGTGATAGAACATTCGGTACCACAAACGGCACAACCGAAGATAGACCAATTATTTAATTATCAACTTATTGATCAGAGTAGAAATTCCTTTCAGTTGAAAGAGGGAAAGAAGACATGACAAATAAAGAACAAGTACTAGTATTTTCTTTAACCACCTGTGAAGAATTAGCAAACAAGGTGTGTGAAGAACTCGGTGTGGAAAAATCACCCGCTATCTGTAGAAGATTCGCAGATAATGAAATTTTTACCAGACCAAACGTTGACGTAAGAGGTAAGGATTGTATTGTTATTCATTCAACCTGTAACCCAGTCAATGACAAATTAATGGAATTATTAATCTTCATCGACGCTCTTAAGAGAGGTGAAGCTAAAACCATTACCGCGATCATCCCATATTTCGGATACGTGAGACAAGATAGAACTATTGATTTCGGCGATCCAATTAGTGCTAAATTAGTGGCTAATTGTTTAAGAGAAGCTGGATGTAATAGAGTTGTATCAGTCGATTACCACAGTGGCTCAATGCAACCATTCTTCGAAAATATGGAAGCAGTGGAATTATATTCTTCCTCTGTGTTCGCTGATTATTACCGTAAACGCTTAAAGACATTAAAAGTTAAACTCGAGGACGTTGTCATTGTTTCTCCAGACAAGGGTGGCCTCGAAAGAGCGAAACATTTATCCAAAGATTTAGGTGATTTACCAATCGCGGTGTTAAATAAATACCGTCCTGAACCAAATAAGGCCGTTATTACTAACATCAAAGGCGAATCAGTCGTGGACAAGTACTGTTTAATGATTGATGATATCATCGATACTGGTGGCACAATTATTGCCGCGAGTAAAGAACTTCTTAAAAACGAAGCTAGAGGTATCCTCATCTGCGCTTGCCATGGTATCTTTTCCAAGAACGCTCTCGCGAAATTATATAGATGTGGCATCTTAGATATCGCTATTAGTGATTCTATCCCACAAGAAGAAGACGTTGTTTCTATCGTCTCCTTATCGCCAATCATCGCTAAATATATCAACGAGAACTTCTAATCAATATAAATAAGATATATAAGACCGGAATAAAATCCGGTCTTTTTTATTTGAAAAATATTGAGAGTATCACATGATATTTGCTATTATTCAATAGAGTGATTATTTATGAAATATAACGTTATTAAGAAAAATAAAAGCATTAAAATTATTTACGGTGTTTGTTTATTACTTGCAATCCCTTTTATTGTTATATTTTTGCTCACCGCTAAATTTAGAAATGATTTAGAAAGAACTATTGTTATCGTTGGTTCTATTGTTTTTTGGCTTGCGTTTTTTATTGCCTGGCTCGGCTATGTGCTTTGGAAAATAAGCTTTAATGATGAAGAGTTTAAGATTAGACACTTCTTTTTTACGAAAAAATATAAAAGAGATAACGTTATCGCTATAGATGAATCACGTGCACATCGAGCGGGATATCGAATGGGATATCCTGACTCTTTTAAGAAATATTATGCTATTCATACGGTCATACGTCGAAAGGACAATAATAGATTAATTGCGGAAATCCATGACTACTTCGTGGGCTCACAATTTTTCAACGAATTAAAAACGTTACCTAAAAACAAAAAGTTCATGATGAGTTACAAACACGATAAAATCACTCCGGAAGATTTTGGACTTGTTGAAAGGGATGGTAGATATTTCAGTAAAAAAGATAACTCCGAATGGATTAAACATTCGATGTTTGACTATGGTTATGGTCCAGAAGATGGCTTTTATAAGCTGCCATTAGGCAGTTTCAATGATCTTATTTCATTTATAGAAGGAAACTATAAAAAAGAAGATCAATCACTTTGCGCTGCAATAATGATGATGGAAATGAGTCCATCTGAAGTCAAAAAATACTTATTAAAAGTAATCAAAAATAATATTAATTCCGATTACAAACATTTTTTAAATTACGCCTTTGTGATCGATGCTTTTACAGACAAAAGCATGTCGGAAGACGAATGTAAAGAGTGGGAACACATTGGTCGCTGCTTACTTGGAACAGACTTCGTGGTGTATGAGGCTACCTTGGTTTGGGCCACTCCTGAAGAGGGCGGAAGAAAAGGACCCGTTCCAATGGAAAATAACAAATACGCTCCTCTTATTGGAATAAAAGGGCAAAAGACATTTTATGGTTGTGCTTGGTCAATAATTTGCTACAACTATGAAAAAACAAGTGATTATACAACTCGCAGTTATTTAAGATTTTTAAATTATGAAAGAGCTCCAAATATCTTAGCGAAAGGAACAATGTTCGAATTATATGAGGGTAGGAAGCTTGTGGCTAAAGGTGTTGTGGAAAAAATAACAGACGATCCAGATGTCTTAGACTATTTCGATTTCACCAAAGAAGACTAATATATACGTAACAAAAATCGTTTAAACTACATCTATTTGTGTAAGGTTTTATTTACATTAAAATCATTAAAAATATATTAACAATCACGCGTGTATAATCTATACTTAAATAGTGTTTTTTCTTTGTGGAAAAGACTTAAAGGAGATACCTTATGAAATACGATGTCGTGATTGTTGGAGCGGGCCCAAGTGGATATTTTTGTGCCTACGAATTAGTCAACAAAAACCCAAAATTAAAAGTACTCCTTATAGATAAGGGTCTCTCTATCGAAAAGAGACATTGTCCAGTTTTAGAACACAAATTAACAAAATGTCCAAGAAATATTAAAGGCTATCAAGAATGCTTCCCAGCTTGTTCCATCACTAATGGTTTTGGCGGGGCCGGTGCTTATTCTGATGGTAAATTTAACATTACCTCTGAATTTGGTGGTTGGTTGCAAGATTATATTGACCGTGATGAACTCATGAAATTGATTGATTATGTCGACCAAATCAATCTTAATTATGGTGCCACTCCAGTCATCACTGATCCATACACCAAAGAAGTTAGAGATATTGAAAAGAAAGCCATGTCTGTCGGTCTTAAATTATTACATAGCAAGGTCAGACACTTAGGCACAGAAGAAAACTTAAAAATCTTAACCAGAATATATTTAGATTTAGAAAAGAAGATTGACACTAGATTCTCCACAACGGTGAAAGACATTGTCGTGGAAGAAAGCCAAGTTAAAGGCGTTATTTTAGCCGACGATGAAAGAATCGATGCCGATTATGTTTTACTCGCCGTCGGTCGTGAAGGTAGCCAATGGCTCACTAACTTATTTGAAAAATTAAATGTCGAAATGACCCAAAACCAAGTTGATATCGGTGTTCGTGTTGAATGTCCAAACATGGTTATGGAAGAAATTAACAAAAACTTATATGAAGGTAAGTTTATTTATAAAGCCTCTACTGGTAGCACAGTTAGAACATTCTGCTCTAACCCAGGTGGTCACGTCGTTATGGAAAACTACCAAGGTGTCGTTAATGTTAATGGTCACTCCTATAATGACCCATCTTTATCTAGTGAAAATACAAACTTTGCTTTATTAGTTACACACCATTTTGAAGAACCATTCAAAAAACCAAACGAATATGCCTTAAAAGTCTCATCCTTAGCTAACCAATTAGCGTGTGGCTCTGTTTTAGTCCAACGCTTTGGTGACATCAAACAAGGAAGACGTAGTACAGTTAAGCGTATTAACGAAGGCTTCGTGAGACCAACTCTTAAAGAAGCAGTCCCTGGTGACTTAGCCTTATGCTTACCACAAAAAACTATGCAGGCGATTATCGAAATGATTCAAGTCTTAGACCACATCACTCCAGGTATCGCTACTGAACATACACTTTTATACGGCGTTGAAGCTAAATACTATAGCGCTCACCCAGAAATTGATAACAAACTTGAAGTCAAAGATATTAAAAACCTCTACGTTGGTGGCGATGGTGCGGGTCTCACCCGTGGCTTAGCCCAAGCGGGAGCCTGTGGCGTCTATGTCGCTAGAAACATCCTAGAAAAGAAGGGTGCCAAATAGAAAAAAGGAGAAACAAATTATGAGATGTGTTGGTGTGACATCTAGAGGGGTGAGACTCCCTGTCCTCAAAACTGGTGACAACTTAAGAGAGATTGTTGTCGAATCAGTTTTAAAAGCCTCAGAAAATGAAGGATTCAAATTCCATGATCGCGATGTTGTCGCAATCACCGAAAGTATCGTCGCCCGTTGCCAAGGCAATTATGCCTCTGTCGACAATATTGCTGACGATGTAAGAAAGAAAACCGGTGGCGACGAAGTAGCGGTCATTTTTCCTATTTTAAGTAGAAATAGATTTGCGATCTTACTTAAAGGTATCGCCCGTGGTGTCAAGAAAGTCTATTTAATGCTTTCTTACCCAAGTGATGAAGTTGGTAATGCTTTAATTACCGCGGATCAAGTTTACGAAGCTGGCATTAACCCATACAGCGACGTCTTAACATTAGAAAAATACCGTGAATTATTCGGTTATAGAGTGCACGAATTCACTGGTGTTGACTACGTTGATTACTATAAGAAATTAATCGAAGAACAAGGTGCGGAAGCTGTTATTATCTTCGCTAACCGCGCTGAAGCGATTTTAAATTATACAAAGAAAGTCTTAACATGTGATATTCACACAAGATTTGCCACAAAACGTTTATTAAAAGATAAAGGTGCTGAATTAGTGTTAGCCCTTGATGATATTTTAACCGCACCAGTTAATGGTTCTGGTTATAACGAAAAATATGGTTTATTAGGTACCAATAAAGCCACTGAAGAAACCGTGAAATTATTCCCTAGAGACGGTCAGTCTCTCGTGGAAGGTGTTCAAGCTGACTTATTAGAAAAGACCGGTAAACACTTTGAAGTCATGGTTTATGGCGATGGTGCATTTAAAGATCCACAAGGAAAGATTTGGGAATTAGCAGACCCAGTCGTTTCTCCATTCCATACCGTGGGCTTAAAAGGTACACCAAACGAATTAAAACTCAAATATTTAGCGGATAATGCTTATAAGGGTTTAAAAGGTAAAGAACTCGCTGATGCGATTAAAGAAGATATCAAAGCTAAAGAAAAAGACCTCGTTGGTAAAATGGCTAGCGAAGGCACAACCCCAAGACAAATCACTGACTTATTAGGTTCTTTATGTGACTTAACAAGTGGTTCTGGCGATAAAGGTACACCAGTTGTCTTAATTCAAGGATACTTTGACAATTATGCCGACGAATAAAAAGAAATTAGCCTTTGATAATAAAGAATATCTGAAAATCCAACGTCAGGAGATTTTAAAGCGCATTAAATCCTTCGGTGGTAAGCTCTATCTTGAATTTGGTGGTAAGTTATTTGATGACTACCACGCTTCTAGAGTTTTACCAGGTTTTGAACCAGATTCAAAGCTCCAAATGTTATTAACATTAAAAGATGACGCTGAAATCGTCATGGCCGTTAACGCGAACGACATTAAAACAAATAAAGTTCGTAACGACTTAGGTATCACCTATGAATCAGAAGTTGAAAGACTTATTGATGCTTATCAAGCCGCGGGCTTATATGTCAGTAGTGTGGTCTTCTGCTTCTATGAAGATAGCCCGGTGTTAAAACAATTTGCCACTAAACTTAAAAAGAATGGTATCAAAGTTTATAAACACTACACAATCGCTGGTTATCCACATAACCTAGTCTCTGTTTTTGGTAGTGATGGCTTTGAGAAAAACGAATATGTTGAAACCACAAAACCATTAATCGTTGTGACCGCTCCAGGTCCTGGTTCAGGCAAGATGGCTGTCTGTTTAAGTCAGTTATACCATGATATGAACCGTGGCATTAAATCAGGTTACGCTAAATATGAAACATTCCCAGTTTGGAATCTTCCATTACCACACCCAGTTAACTTAGCTTATGAAGCAGCAACTGTCGATTTAGCGGACGTCAACATGATTGACCCATATCACTTAGCGGCCTATGGCTTAACCACCACAAACTACAACCGTGATATTGAAACATTCCCATTATTAAAAACCATATTTGAAAAGATTTATGGTAGTTCTCCATATCAATCTCCAACCGATATGGGTGTTAATATGGTGGGCTTTGCGATTGTTAATGATGAAGCAGCTTGTGCGGCTAGTAAACAAGAAATCATTAGAAGATATTACCAAGCCAAGAAGAATGTCTACTTAGGTAAATTTGATGATGACACAATCGTGAAAGAAGAATCATTAATGAACGCTGTGGGTGTGACTCCAGCGGATAGAAAGTGCGTTAATGCGTGTTTAGAAAAAGCCAAAAAGTGCAAAGAAAGAGTGGTCGCTATTGAATTACCTAACGGCAAGATCATTACTGGTAAACGCTCTAGATTATTAGGCGCTCCAGCGGCAATGCTTCTCAACACTTTAAAAGTCTTGGGTAAGATTGATGATAGTATTCACCTTATTTCACCACACGTGGTTACCCCAATGGCCGATTTAAAGACTGGTCCATTAAAGAAAGAAAACCCACGTATCAGAGCGGAAGAAATCTTAATCGCCTTAGCCATTCAAGCTAATAGCAACCCATTAGCCGAATTAGCGCTTAAGCAAATTCCTAAGCTCAAAGGTAGTGAAGCGCACTGTTCATGTATCCTTTCTGATGCAGACTTAAGAACATTAACCGCGTTAGGTATTAATGTCACTGAAGAACCAGTGGGCTACGCGCACAAACTATATTTTAATAAAAATTAGAATATATCTAATTAAAATTAATAAAGAGGAAAGGGTAAAATACCCTTTTCTTTTCTAATATTTCATTCAAAATGTTTACTAATGTTTATGAAACGCGCGATAATAATATAGTAGTCGTTTGTATTCGCAATGAAACAAACATCATAAAAATAATAAGAAAGGGTATTTTTTCATGAGAAAAAAAGTATTGTTTCCTGCTCTATTGTTAGGCTTAACAGCACCTTTATGTTTTTCACAACAATTTAGTGGCGTGTCCGCTGAATTCATTGGTGATTATTCAAAGAGTGCTGAAAAAAGCGACTATATTAAAGCGGGTTCAGCATTGAATGAACAAATCTGTGATGAAGGTTTGCCAAGGCCAAAAAGTATCATTAGTTGGTAAGAGTTCAGGCAACCTTGTTAGAGGCGGTGGTGGTTCCGGTTCAGGCTCCGTCAATGGTGAAGAAAACTGGCAACTAGTCCGCGATTCTGGTGGCAATGAAACCATTAAAGGTTCTCTTGAAGAAGTTGGCTTTGAAGTCAATAAGGACATCCAAGCATTCTACGGCAAATGGTCAAGTGGTGGTTGGGGTGGCTTATCTTACTCCAATGACTCTAGATCCGGAAGTGGTAGAACAAATGGTAATGATGGTTGGAAAGGTAACTCTGAAGTTACTATTGGTGAAACACCAATCTCTAGTTATTCCGCTGAATTATTAGCGACACTTGATGAATATAATGATGCCGCTATTCAAGTCATTTCCCGTGAAGGTAGTGAAGGTTGTGACGTTAAAACATGTAACGCTCACGATAGTAAGAAAACAAATTCCAGCGCGGAAAAAGTTAGTGATAGACACGCTCTTCAATTATCTGAAAACGAAGAAGCGTTATTCGAAGAACTTAAAAAGCACACCGATAACATCATTATTGTTGTCAACTCTGGTAACATCTTCCAATGTGACAAATTTGAAAATGATGATGCTGTTAAAGCCATCCTTTGGATTGGTAATCCAGGCGCTGTTGGTGCTAAATCAGTTGGTAAGATTTTAACAGGTCAAGTCAACCCATCAGGTCGTACAGTCGATACATGGGCTCGTGATTTCACTAAAGACCCAACATTCCAAAACTTCTCTGATAACTCACAAACAAACGAAGTAGTGTCCACAAACGGCAAGACATATTATGCTCCACAAGATACATTATTTGCCGCTGATGGTGCGCCAATGCTTAGTTATGGTACTGATAAGAACTATAAAGAGCATAGTGCGCCAAGATGGGATACCGCTCGTGGTGGTGAAGAATTCAAAGTCGTCTCGGGTGGTTTAAACGGTGTTAAACCTGCTTCCTATTTAGCGTATGAAGAAGGTATCTACGTTGACTATCGTTATTACGAAACAAGATACGCTGATATGGCTAAAGGTAATAAAGGCGAAGCCGATACTTGGTATGGTGGCGAAGAAGGTGTCATCTATCCATTCGGTTATGGCTTAAGCTATACCTCATTTAAACAAGAAATCGTTTCCTCAAATGTTAAAGGAAAAACACTTAAAGATGGTATCTATGATATCGAAGTGAAAGTTAAAGTTAAAAACACTGGTAATGTCGCTGGTAAAGATGTTGTCCAATTGTATTGGAAAGCGCCATATACCAAAGGCGGTATTGAAAAAGCTGATCGTGTTTTATGTGCTTTCGCTAAAACAAAATTATTAAATAAAGGCGAATCAGAAACATTAACACTTAAGATTAATACTCAAGATTTCGCTAACTATGACTTTGCTGATAAAAACGGTAATGGCTTCAAGGGTTATGAACTTGAGGGCGGTGATTATTACATCACTCTCAACCAAAACGCTCATGAAGAATTAGGCTCCGTTAAATTCTCCGTGGCCAAAGAAGGTATTAAATACGATAAAGACCGTTATACTGGCCATGAAGTTAAAAACAGATTCACCGATAGAGGCTTCTATGACTGCTTACCAGGTGAAAATGATTTCGACTTCGAACAATATTCTCGTGAAGATATGGCTAACGTTCCAACTCATCCAACATATGAAGATAGAACAGTTAAAGCCGGTAGCCGTTATGAAGAATACTTAACTCATGAATTCAGAATGGAAGACTTAGAAAATGAAAATAAAGGTCTCTACATTCCTGAAGAAGTCAATAAAACTAAAGCCGATATTGAAGCTTTAGGTTGGACACAACCTGCTACCGCTCCAAGTCAAGCAGATAGTATTCAATTCCAAGATTTAGTCGGTCTTGATATCAATGATCCACTTTGGGAACAAGCGATGAATCAAATGACATATAACGAAATGATTGGCTTCTCCTATGGTGGTGGTCAACATAACCAAGCTATCAGTAGAATGGGTAAACCAGCTACTGGTGATAGTGACGGTCCTTCCCAATTCCAAATCATTTGGTGGGCAGGCGCTCCAATCGTTGCCGCAACATACAACGTTGATTTAGCTAAGAGACAAGGTGAAATGGTCGGTATGGAAGCCCATATTAATGGTACATATGGTTGGGCTGGTCCAGCGGTCAACTTACACCGTTCTCCATTCGGTGGTAGAAACTTCGAATATTATTCAGCCGATCCATTCTTAATGGGCAAAATCGCTGGTAGAGTCGTTGCTGGTGCTACTGATTTAGGCTTATATTGCTTCTTCAAACACTTCGCCGTTAACGATCAAGAAAAGAACCGTGAAGGTGTTTCCGCATTCTTAACAGAACAAGCTTTACGTGAAATTTACCTCAAACCATTCCAAATTGTTGTCCAAGAAGGTAAATCCATGGCTATCATGTCTTCCTATAACCGTTTAGGTTTAATGGAAACCGCCGCTTCTTATCCATTATTAACAGAAGTCTTACGTGATGAATGGGGCTTCAAAGGTCACATCATTTCCGATATGACCCATAGTGGCAATAGTAGTGTTAACAATTACTGCTATGAAAACATCAATGACCGTATCTTAGCGGGTTGTAACCAACAATTAGATAGTAACGGTTTCAGAGACGATATCGAATGCAAATGGGATAGCAGTGCTTTTGATGGTAAAGGCGCTCCAGTCTTCACAAAGAAAGATGGCACAAAAGTTGAATCCTATACCTGGTGGTATATGCTCAGAAAGAACGTTAAGGAAACAATGTGGACATGTGCTAACTCTGGTGTTATGTCTAAAGTTTGTGTTAAAGAAGCACACTTAACATTCAAAGATGTCGTTAACAATCGTTATGAAGGCGCTGTTGGTGCTAATATCAACATCAAAGTCGAATTACCAAACGAACTAAAAGCGGGTGGTCAATACAATGAAAAGACCATTAACTCCGTTGAAATGGTCATCGATCCAGTCACTCCATTACCAGCGGGCTTATCATTCGATGGTAACACAATCTCTGGCACACCAGAACGCAGTTCTAACTGGTTCATCCGTGTCTTGGTTAAGTTATCACTTGATGGTGATGATGAACCAACAACATTAGGTTCAAGCTTAGAACTCTTTGTTCCAGAAATTCAATCAAAAGATCTTCCAAACAAGAAAGCTGGTTGCTTCGGCTCATTAGAAGCCACTATGGTGAGCGTTATGGCCTTTGCAATCGCTGGTGTTGCTCTACTCTTAGTCACTAAGAAAAGAAGAGAAAACGCCTAATTGTTAAATTAAACAATTAAGACCCTCAAAGCGAGGGTCTTTTTTGTTGAAAAAATATTGATAAAATCTTAATAAATTTAATTTCTAAAAGAATACCTAATCAAATAATAGTCCTGCCTGCATATAATAATTGTCATATAAAAAATAGGCCCTTCAATTTATATTGAATATACTAATGCATTATGGATTCTAGAAAATAATGATTTAAAAATCCGGTTTTGCACTCGCATTGAGGCAAAATTAATAATGCAAATTTACTTTGAAAGGAAAAACATATGAAGAAAAAAGTTTTAATCCCAGTTTTTCTTGCCGCGATTGCTTTGCCTGTGTGTTTGAACAAAGGTGCTTCTTCTGTTAACGCTGATTATATTGGCGAATTTGGTGTTGGCCAAAGTAAAGACAGAACAGCATATATTGAACACGCTTCAGCAGTTCAAGATCAATTAGCGGAAGAAGGTTTCGTCTTACTCAAAAACAAAGACAACTACCTCCCAAGAGATACTCAAGGCATGAAAGTCAGCCTTGCCGGTAAGAGCTCAGTTAACCTCGCAAGAGGTGGTGCTGGTTCCGGTTCTGGTTCCGTTTCTAACGGTGTTGCTGATTACCAATTAATGGAAAGTGCTGAAGGTCACGTCAAAGGTGCTCTTACTGAAGTAGGCATGGAACTTAACCAAACACTCATCGATTTCTATGGAACATGGACCTACAACTCACAAAGAGATACTGTTTCATTCAGCAACAACAGCAAGTCTGGTTCTGGTAGAAGCAATGGTAACGATGGTTGGAAAGGTAATTCCGAAGTCGTTATCGGTGAAACACCATTATCTAGTTATTCCGCTGAATTATTAGCGACACTTGATGAATACAATGATGCCGCTATCCAAGTCATCACTCGTGAAGGTTCCGAAGGTTGTGACGTTAAAACATGTAACGCTCACGATACCAAGAAGACAAACTCCAGTGCTGAAAAAGTTTCTGATAGACACGCTCTTCAATTATCCGAAAACGAAGAAGCCTTATTAGAAGAATTAGGCAAACACACCGACAACATTATTGTCCTTATTAACTCCAGTAACATCTTCGAATGTGAACAATTAGAAAATAATGACAAAGTCAAAGCCATCATTTGGGTTGGTAACCCAGGTGACCGTGGTATCCGTGCTGTTGGTCGTATTATCAATGGTCAAGTCAACCCATCTGGTCGTACAGTCGATACATGGGCACGTGACTTCAGAGAAGATCCAACATTCCAAAACTTCTCCGATAACTCCCAAACAAACGAAGTTACATTATCCAATGGTAAAACATACTATGCTCCACAAGACACAATGTTTGCCGCTGATGGTGCTCCAATGCTCAGTTATGGTACTGATAAGAACTATAAACAACACAGCGCACCAAGATGGGACACCGCTCGTGGTGGTGAAGAAGCAAAAGTCGTCTCTGGTGGTATCAATGGTGTTAAACCAGCCGCTTACGTTTCCTACGAAGAAGGCATTTATGTCGACTATCGTTACTATGAAACAAAATATGCCGATATGGCAAAAGCTGATAAAGCAGCCGCCGATACATGGTATAACGGTAACAAAGGTGTTCTCTATCCATTCGGTTATGGCTTAAGCTATACATCATTCGAACAAAAGATTGTTAAAACAAATATTAAGAAAGGTGGCACTGTTGGTGAAAACAATAAAGTCGTCGCCTTAACAGTCGAAGTTAAGAATACTGGTAGCATCGCTGGTAAAGAAGCTGTCCAATTATACTTCAAAGCTCCTTATACCGCTGGTGGTATCGAAAAAGCCGATCACGTCTTATGTGCATTCGGTAAAACTGGTCTCATTCAACCAGGCAAAACAGAAAAAGTCGAATTATCATTCTACTTACAAGATGTTGCTAACTACGACTTCACAGATGCTAACAAGAATGGTTTCGCTGGTTATGAATTAGAAAAAGGTGATTATGAACTCTTACTCGCTAAGAACGCTCATGAAAACTTTGAATCATTCAACTTCAAGATTGCCAGCGACATTAAATATGAAAACGATCGTTTCTCTGGCAACAAAGTTGAAAACCGTTTCACAAACAATGGTTTCTATGATTCCATGCCAGGTGAAAATGATATCGAATTCACACAAATGAGCCGTGCTGACTTTGATGGCACATTCCCAACTCACCCAACATTTGAAGATAGAACAGTTAAGGCTAACAGCCGCTTCGAAGAATTCTTAACATATAAGTTCTCATTAGAAGATTTCGAAAACGGTAATAACGAATACATTCCAGCCGCTGCTCGTAAAGATGCTTCTGTTGCCGCTAACTGGGAACAAGGTTCCAAAGCTACAAGTCACAAGATTAAAGAATTACTCGATGTCCCACTAGATGATCCAATTTGGGAAGAAGTCGTTAACCAAATGTCTTGGAACGATATGCTCAAGATTGTTGAAACTAACCAAATGTCCTCTAAACAAATTGATAGCGTTGGTAAAGGTGGCTTCTCTGAAGGTGACGGTCCACAAAAATTCAACATTATGTGGTGGGTCTCTTCTCCAATCATCGCCGCTACATTCAACCAAGATTTAGCTCATAAACAAGGTGAATGCGTCGGTATGGAATCCCATATCTCTGGTAAATCCGGTTGGTGGGGTCCAGCTGTTAATACTCACCGTTCTCCATTCGGTGGTAGAAACTTCGAATACTATGCCGCTGACCCATTCTTAATGGGCCGTATGGCTGCTCAAGTCGTCGGTGCCGCTACAGATAGAGGCGTCTACGCTTACTTCAAACACTTTGCTGTCAACGATCAAGAAAAGAACCGTGAATCTGGTATCTCCTTCTTAACAGAACAAGCATTACGTGAAATTTACTTAAAGTCCTTCCAAATGGTCTTTGAAGAAGGCAAATCAATCGGTGTCATGGGTTCCTACAACCGTATGGGCTTAATGGAAACCGCTGCTAACTACAACTTATTAACAGAAGTTCTCCGTGGTGAATGGGGCTTCAAGGGTTCTGTCTTATCCGATATGACCCACAGTGGTAATGGTAGTGTTGATAACGATTGCTACGAATGTGTTACAAACCGTGTCTTAGCTGGCTGTAACGCTCAATTAGACTCTGGTGGCTTCTCTGGTCACTCCCAAGCTAAATGGGATAGCACATTAAAAGCCCCTGTTTATACAAACAAAGCCGGTGAAAAAGTTATTTCTTACTCCTACTGGTATGCTGTCAGACAATGTTCCAAAGAACACTTATACATGTCTGCTAACTGTACAGCCACAAATAGAGTAATGGTTCCAGTCGTTGGCGAAGAATATAAGACTGTTGAAGCTCGTAAAGACTTCTCTTATAACGTCGAAATCGAAGGCGCTGCTGAAATCAAACTCAATCACCGCGTCAATACACCAGAAGGTCTCACCATTGAAGGTGGTAGAATCACTGGTAAAGTCGCCCTCGAAGGTGTCTATCACTTAGACTTCGTTGGCTATGACGCTGATGGTAAAGCTGTTGGCGCATTCAAATTAATCCTCACCGCCGCTACAGGCGATGGTGGTGCCGCTGCTAAGAAAGGCTGCTTCGGCGATATCGCTGCTTGCAGTGCAATCATTAGCTTAGTCGCAATTGCTGGTGCAGGTTTATTACTTGTCTCCTTACGCAAAAAAAGAAGAGCATAACTCTTAAAATAAGCTCTAACTAAAAAGCATGACTGCTAGGGCCCGCGTGGTCCTAGCAGTTTAATGCATATTAATGCATATACATTACACGCACATAGTGGTATGCTATAAATACTAATTAAAATCGTTAATAAAGCATCATCTTAAATCGTTCCGTATTAAGATGGCGCTTGATTATATACCCCTAGAAAGGAGAACGTTATTTGGTAGTGAATCCTAGGGTTAACCGAATAACAAACTATTAATTTATGAAAAATAAAACACTCTTTATTGGTTTAGCAATTGCTACTCTCACACTCGCTGGTTGCGGTGGTGGCAATTCAAAATCTAACGCACCAAAATCTTCATCTTCAGCCGAACCTGTTAAAACATATGAAGTGAAGATTGATGATGGTAACGAAGTCAAAACAGAACAAATTGAACTCGGCGCTAAGATTACAAAACCAGCCGATCCAGCCGCTCCTGCAGGTCAAGCCTTCTATGGTTGGATGAATGTTAAAAACGGTGGTCAAATTTGGAACTTCGAAGACGATACCCTCGGTGCCGTCATGACCGATGTCGAATTAAAACCATTATTCGTTCCAGCTGGCCAAAGCGCTCAAGTATTTGAAGCTGAACTTTGCCCAGATGTTTCTGAAAAGATCGGTAAAGATGGCACTCCAGGTATGGATGGTGTTACCTATTCCGGTGGTCAAAAAGGCTTAGGCTTAATCGGTAGAGACTATTATGAAGAAGATGGTTCTCATAACGAATTTGACGCTTCCGGTCTTTATGTCAGAAATACTGAAGGTGTTGGCCGTTATGCTACTCAAGAAGATTTAGCTAACCCAGATATCGCTCCATCAGTCTTTGGTGGTTTCGTTCACTATAACTACGAAAAAGGCAATACATTAACATGGGAACTCGAAAGTGATGTCGCCGCTGAAAACGTCACCATCTTTATGAGAGTTTCTGGTGAATATGGTCTTCCTGAACCTGACCAAATTTTCGAAGGTCAAGGTGAAGATAGAGTTTATGAAGTTTATGATGATGAATCATTCCCAGTCACTGTGAATGGTGAACCACTCAAATATGGTACACAAGTCATCCATAACATCATTCCAAAGACATTCATCACTTTCCAAGATTTCTTCTTAGGTGCAACTGTCAACTTAGTGGCCGGTAAGAACACCATTCAAATGAAAGTTGATAACAAAGATTCCATTAACGGCACAATCGCTTCAACAGCACCAGTTGTTGACTGCATTAAAGTCTACTCTTCAAGTCAAATCACATGGCCAAACGCTAAGATTTCTCAAACAGATAAGAGTAGTGCACAAAACTAATTTTTTATAAAAGGTAAATATTATGGGTTTTATTAAAAAATTACTAAAGCCTCGCGTTATTGTCTGGGCAGCGACCACATTAGTGCTTACTGCTGTTCTCATTGTCGCAGACTATATGGCGATGAACAAATACGTCAAGTTAATCGAAGCGACTGACTTAGGCGGTGATAAACCAATCTTAGATCCAAATCAAAAAGGTAATGCTTTTACCCCTGATTTCACTTCTAAAGATGCTGCATTCAATAATGGTAATGAAGTGGCTAAACAAATTTGTGAAGAAGGTATGATTCTTCTCAAAAATGATAACAACGCTTTACCACTCGCCAAAGGCGCTAAAGTTACAGTCTTTGGTAGAAACTCAATCGATTTAGTCTATGGTGGTTCAGGCTCCGCCGCTCCAGGTAAGAGTTCAAATCCTGCTTACCAAAAGAAATATGGTTGGAGAAAAACCATCAATGATTCATTGAAAGAAGCTGGCTTCTCTGTTAACCCTGAAATGGAGAAATTCTACAGCAAACAAAAAGTTCGTGATCCTGAACCAGGCTTAGAAGATGCTTCTGGTCAACAAAAAGCCGTTGCTACTTTATTCCCAGGTGAAGCTTCATACGATAAGTACACAGATCCTGTTAAACAATCTTATGGTCAATATGGTGACGCAGCGCTTATTGTTGTTTCTCGTATCGCTGGTGAAGGTTGGGACCTCCCAAGACAAGCCTACGATAATGATCAACGTCACTATCTTGAATTAGATAATGCTGAAAGAGCATTAATCAAAGAAGTTGCCGCTTCTGGCAAATTCAAAAAGATTATTCTCTTACTTAACGGTTCTAACTATATCGATTTAGGTTTCTTATATGAAAGAACCAACTCCGCCGAATACAATGAATTCGGTAAATACATCGACGCTGTTATTAATGTCGGTAGCCCAGGTGCTAATGGTATTATGGCCTTAGGTGGCATCCTTGATGGCACAGTTAACCCATCCGGTCATACAGTTGATACTGTTTACACATCCTATCAAAATGACCCAACATGGCAAAACTTCGGTGGCAATAAATCCTTCCAAAATCCAAATGGTACAGATAACTATACAAGAGGTGGTAATTCTTCCGATTATTATCTTGTTGAATATGAAGAAAACATCTATCTCGGTTATAGGTATTATGAAACACGTGGTAAAGTCGAAGGTGAAGATTGGTACAACGCTAACGTCGTTTATCCATTTGGTTATGGCTTAAGCTATACAGAATTCTCTCAAGAAATTACTAACGTTTCTGCTTTAGAAGGTGAAGCTTTAGAATATGGCAAGACCTTCAAAGTTCAAGTCGAAGTTAAGAACACAGGCAATGTCCCTGGTAAACAAGTCGTTCAACTCTATGCTTCCGCTCCATATACCGCCGGTGGCATTGAAAAAGCTCACAAAGTCTTAGTCGGCTTTGCAAAAACAAAAGAATTAAAGAAGAACGAAACAGATACAGTTGAAATTACTGTTAATCCATATGATTTCGCTAGTTTCGATTCTCAAGACAAAAACGGCAATGGCTTTAAAGGTTATGAATTAGAAAAAGGCGAATATACCTTCTATGCAGGTACAGACGCTCATAATTCATTCGGTGAATTCAAAAAGACTTTAGCTGCTGATGTGCAAATTGATAAAGATCCAGTTACTCAAAATAAAGTCGAACCTTTATTCCCAGAATTAACTGCGCACATGACTGAAAGCTTATCAAGAAGTGACTTCGCTGGCACATTCCCAAAACCAATCACTGATGCTGAACGTGCTCTTGATGAAGACACATTCGCTAAATTAAAATCTCAAGAATCCACAAATGATGAGACATATGACAAAGTCCCAACTATGGGTGCTGAAGTCAAATATACTCTCAGAGATATGGCGGGTAAGAAATATGATGACCCAATGTGGGAAGAATTCCTCGATCAATTCACATTCGAAGAAATGCTCATGTTATTCAACGATGGTTGTTATTCCACAGCCTCTATTACTCGTAAGATGAAAGTCATCAACGAAGAAACACACGAAGAGGAAGAAAAGAACGTTGTTATCGTTCCAAAGACAACCTCTGCGGATGGTCCAACTGGTATCGTTGGCTTCTTAGGTGATCCAAGTATTTATGGTTGCTGCTACTATCAATCAGAATGCTTATTAGCCCAAACATACAACGTTGAATTAGCCGACTTACAAGCCAAGGCTATCGGTAATGAATGTTTAATCGGTAATGAAGCTGGTGGTGGTCTTGCCTACCCAGGCTGGTATGCTCCAGGTGTTAACTTACACCGTTCTCCATTCTCTGGCCGTAATACTGAATACTACTCCGAAGATCCATTCTTAAATGGTAGATTCGCTGGTAGAGTCATTAAAGGCGTTGCGGAAAAAGGTGTCTACGCTAACGTTAAACACTTCGCGGTTAATGACCAAGAAACACATAGATCCACAAAAGGTATCGCTACTTGGGTAGACGAACAAGCAATGCGCGAACTCTATCTCAAAGCATTCGAAATGGCTGTTAAAGAAGGCGAAGCCCATGGCTTAATGACTTCCTTCAACCGTATCGGTACTGAATGGGCTGGTGGTTCCTATCGCTTATGCACAACCATCCTTAGAAAAGAATGGGGCTTCCAAGGTTCTGTCATTTGTGACTTCCATACAGACTTCTATATGGATAGTAAGCAAATGCTCTACGCTGGTGGTGACTTAAACCTCTGTGCTGATAAGGAAATTAAATTACAAACAAGTGGTAGATATAGCACCCCTTATGTCAAGGCTACTAACGCTAAAGACGCTAACTTAGTGAGAAGAAGTGCTCATAACAACTTATTTGCATTAGCTAACTCCTGCGCGCTTAAGGTTGATGTCATTCGTTATGAAATGGCATGGTGGAAAGTCACATTCCGTGTTGTTGAAATCGCAATTCCTGTCGCTTTAGCAGGTTGGGGCTTCGCGGTTATCTTCACTGCTTTACGCAAGAAAGAAAAAGCCGCCGCTGCGGAATAGTTAAAACTAAACTAAAAATGGATCTCACTGAGGTCCATTTTTATTATGCTTTTTTATCTATTCAGTAATGGCTTGTTTCTTTTCTTGGATCTTTTTATCAAAATAACGATATAAGAAGAAGAAAGCAATACCACCGATAACCATTAAGATTGACCAAAACTGAGAAGGAGTTAAACCTGGAATGAACTGTCCTCTATCATCGTCTCTAACAAATTCAATTAAGAATCTCCAGATACCATATCCGATTAAATAAACGGTCATATTGTATTTAAATTTATATTTAAAGTATAAGAGAATCATTACTGCACTTATTATAAATAAGAAAATGGCCTCAAATAACTGCGTAGGGACGTGTTTAACGTGTTCCCCAGGGAATTGTACTCCAAACCATAAATCGGTCTCTATACCGCCACAACAGCCCGCACAGAAGCAACCTAATCTACCGAACGCATGGGCTAATGTGATTGAGATAGGGACAAACATCAATAATTCCCATACACCTTTATTCATATCGGACTTAAAGATGTTATTTTCTTTGAGATGTGGATTAATTGCATAGACATAAATGAAATAGATACCTAAATAGGCAATAACTCCCCCTAATAGGCCACCTAAGAATGTCATCTTACCAGTAATCTTAAATCCTTCACTTGGATTAGCAATGAAATCATAAATAGATTGAGTGAATACCGCGAATAATAAGCCTAATGAAATAGCGAAGAAACCAATGATTAAAATAGTGTCTCTAGCGCTAGAGGAATAACCACTTTTTCTCATCGCAATATAGGTAAAGACAAAACAAGCGATTAAGCCCACTAAAAAGCAAATCGCATACATATCGATTTCGATACCAAAGATATTAAAAAGTGGCTCAGGAATCATATTTATGTCTCTCCATATTTATTAAAGTAACAATAATATGGCCAGCAGACAATAGTCCAAAAACAATTGTTAAAATCCAGAAGACAACATCCCATGGATCACCAAAGGCAAAACCAAATTGAGTGAACATGCCACCGAAATTAAATAGAGCATGTAAAATTACACAATACCAAACACTACCCATCTTAATTTGGATAACTGCAAACATACAGCCGATTAAGAAAGTATATGTCATTTGTAATAAAACACCCTCAATAGTGGCGCCTATAAATAAATTGAAGAGATGGAAGGCGGCGAATATCGCAGAAGAAATAAGAACAGAGAAGACATAAGGTAATTTAGTCCTTCTCATATAGGCGAAGACAAGGTTTAATAAAACCCCTCTAAAGACAAGTTCTTCCACAAGAGCGGTGGAGAAGACAAGAATGGCATACAACGCGATATAACCAGACATGGAGACGGTGACATTACCTGAAAAAACTCCAAACCATGGGAAATTAACAAGACATGTGATTAAACATGGTAGACACCACAATAATTTCTTTTTAGTGGTTCTATTTAAGAATAAATATTGCCTATCACCCATGATATAGATGAGCCAAATGAAAAGCGCACCGATAGACAATTGATAGATAGTTCTACCAAGCATTGAATTAACAATAGGATCAGTGGTGAGAATCTTATTTTGCAATTCAAACAACACGAAAGTTGTTACCGCTAGCGCGACTAACGCTATGGTTACAAGGTATTTGGAGTACTTGTTCATAATTGCTCCGCTAATTTTTCAGTTGGATCGTCACCAGTTGGGTTAACAATGGAATAACCAATATTGACTAAGTGGTCAGCCACTCTTTCTAATTCACTAACTAAAGTGGTGTAGAATGGAGAATTTTCCACGTGACATGTTTTATTTTGGATACGCTCATAGTGAGCGGTACTTAAGGCATTCTTTAAATTATCTGTTTGATCTTCTAAATCGTGTAACTTCTTTAAGCTATCACTGCTCTTGTCGTGGAAGATAACAAATGTTAAATCAAACATCTGACAAATAACATCGAACATACTATCAAATTCTTTTTTGGCAACATCGGAGAACTTCAAATCATTACTAACCATCTTTAATGATGATTCATAGAAGTTATAAGCATGGTCACCAATACGTTCAATATCGTTAACAACGTGGAAATAACTACCTAATGTCTTTTCATCTTTTAATGAAACGTTATGTGTTAAGTTGATTAAGAACTGTGTAATAGCGTTATTGATATAGTCAATCTTATCTTCGGTTTCGATAAGTTCTTTATCTTGTGAATTATCTTGAGTAAGGATACGTTGATAACCAAGTCTTAAGTTGTCATAAGAAAGATGCATCATACTGATGATTTCTCTTTTGACCTGCATCATAGCGACGGTTGGTGTATCTAATAAGTGGTTATCAATATACTTGAGAGATTGTTTCATCTTCTCTTGTTCTTTATCTTTAACTAATTTAAAGGATAATTTCTCTAATGGTTTTACCAACGGTAAAGCCGCGAGCATGAAGATCACGTTATAAGCGATATGGAATAACGCCATTGCTAAAGCACGGCCTTCTTTCTTGGTGAAATCAAATGCGGCATAGAAGCCAGAAGCAATTTGATTTGTTAATGGCCAGCAAATAGCTAACGCAATTAAAGCGGCTAATATACGTATAATCAATACAATCAAACCGGTACGTTTAACATTAACGTTGCCACCGATTGTTTGAATCAAAAGAGTGATGACGGTACCGATTGTAGCGCCTAAAATCAAGTACATAGCTTGTTCAAACTGTAAGACACCAGAACCGGTAATAGCAACGATAATACTGGTGGAAGCCGAACTGGATTGCATTAAAGCAGTAACAACCGCACCAATTAATAAGAGTAATAGTGGGAAGTTAACCGCACTAAAGAAATCACTAACGAGTTTAACTAATTGAGGATTACCTGTCTCTGTATCTAAAACACCACTCATAGTGTTTAAACCAAAGAATAAGATACCTAAACCAGTTAGAATTTCACCGACGTTTCTAATTGGTTCTTTTTTAAAGAACATTAAGATAACACCGATGACGGCGATAACAATAAGATATTTAGAAATCTTTACTGTAGATAAAGCGGCAAGCAAACCAGTAACAGTGGTACCAACATAGGCACCTAAGACTGTATTAACACCTTGGAATACTGTCATTGCGCCGGCACCGATAAAACCGATAACCATGACGCCAGTGGCCGCACTGCTTTGCACCAACATGGTTACAGTGGTACCGATACCAAAGCACGCAAATCTATTGTTTCTAATCTTCTTTAATAACTTCTTTAAACTTGGTCCTGTTGATTTCTTTAAACCAGAGGACATCATGTTCATACCAACGATAAATACCGCGGCGCCTACAAATAATGTAATAATACTTAATGCTAAATCATTCATACCTTATATTATTAAAAAACATTTATCGATTATGTTCAATAATTGATAACAACATATCATCATGATATCATTATAACGACAAGATAACGATATGGAGGTACTACTATGGAAATTATTCCTTCTGCAGAAATTAGACTGAATTACAATGGCGTTGTGGAAAAATGTAAAGAATCAGGCGAACCAGTCTACTTAACAAGAAATGGTCAAGGCGAATTGGTAGTTATGGACATTGCTTCTTTTGAGAAAAAGCAACAAGAGCTAAAAGCTCAACAATTGGTCCTAGAAGCTTTAGCGGATGAATTGTTTGGCTCTAAAACATATTCAAATGAAGAAGTTTTTTCTGACCTCGATAAAATGCTTAGCGAGGCTAAAAAATGAATAACTACAACATAGAATGGAGTAATAAGGCAAGGGAAGACTTGTTTAATCATTTTTCTTTCCTTCTAAATGTATCGTATGAAGCTGCCTCAAATTTTGTAACGCTGATGAAAGAGGAAATTGTTTCTTTATCACAACTGCCTCAAAGATATCCTATTTTTGAAATGAACAATATAATATCCACCATAGAATTTAGAAAAATGGTTGTTGATAAACGTTACATTGTCATCTATGCAGTCTACAAAACCTCGGTGAAAATATATCGAATATTGGATTCTCGCAAAAAATTCGAAACACTAGTGGGCTAAGAAATAATCAGGTGATAAACAATTCTTTTCTCTTTGTTTCAACAAAGAATGTAAGTATAATTACTACGGAAATAAAAAGGAGAAAACTCACATGCATAAATTAGTATTAATTAGACATGGTGAATCCGAATGGAACAAACTCAACCTCTTCACAGGTTGGACTGATGTCGAATTAAGTGAAAAAGGTGTTGAAGAAGCTCACCGTGCTGGTAGAACTTTAAAAGAAAAGGGTTATGACTTTGATGTCGTTCATACCTCTTTATTAAAGAGAGCTATTCACACAATGAACAATGTCTTATTTGAATTAGACAGAGAATGGTTACCAGTTTACAAATCCTGGAGATTAAATGAACGTCACTATGGTGCTCTTCAAGGTTTAAACAAAGCTGAAACCGCCGCTAAATATGGTGAAGAACAAGTTAAGATTTGGAGAAGAAGCTATGATTGCCCACCTCCAGCTCTTGAAAAAGACGATCCACGTAACCCAGCTTTACAAGCTCAATTCAGAGATGTTGATCCAAAAGATTTACCATTAAATGAATCCTTAGAATTAACAGTTAAAAGAGCAGTTCCATATTTTGAAGAAGTTATCAAACCAGAAATGGAAGCTGGTAAGAGAGTCCTTATCGTTGCCCATGGTAACTCTTTAAGAGCTTTAGTTAAATACTTCGACAATATGGCGGATTCCGAAATCGTCGGTGTTAACATCCCAACAGGTGTCCCACTAGTGTATGAATTTGATGACAATATGAAAGCCATCAATCATTACTACTTAATGGACGAAGAAGAACTCAAAAAACAAATGGAAGCTGTTGCTAACCAAGGCAAAGCAAAATAATTAGGAATAACCGAATAAAATTGCCACGCTAGTTCGTGGCTTTTTTGTTTTTTGACAAATTAGAAATAAACAAAACCTTATTTTTGTAATAAAAAAGCCAAAAAGTTTTGAATGCATGAGAAAAAAATGTTGATTATTTGTCTTTTTTAACTAAAATCGCCTTGAAAGGAAATTCAGAGTATGAATACAAAAACAAAAACAATTTTAGCTGGCGTAATCGCAACTATTTCGCTTTGTATGTCAGCAAAGGCAGTTACGGATAGGCACTTTAACGGGGTCGATGCTGCTGGATATAATAGCCCTGCAACTTTATGGCCACAGGACTATAACGATTTTATTAACAAAGATTATGCTCCTGTTAAGTATCACACATTCACTAGCCCATCATATAGAGTTGGCGTGATGGGGCATAGAAGAGTAGTTAGATTTGGAGGGAACTTTAAGTTAAAGGTTGTCGAAGTTGAAAAGTATTGTGATTACAAGAGTGCTGGTAGTCTATCATCTTTCGTTGTTCAAACAACCACAACAAGCAGTTTTACTAAAGAAGTGAGTGTTTCGACTTCAATGGCAGTTTCTTTTACTCAACTAGTCAAAGCATCGGTTACATTTGAAAGCATGGCAAGCGTAGGTATTGAAAATTCAATGACTGAACAACTCACAAACACACTTTCAGTTTCTTATTGCAGATCGTTGACTTCAACTCGCACAATCGACGAAACGCTGAATATGAACAATATACTTGATGGTAAAAGCCTTTTTAGATATAGCAGAGTAGCTTTAGTTTTAGATGTAGAAGTATTAGAGAGATGGTCTGAAGAAAATCAATGGTTTAGGGGCTGGGTTCCATTTGGTGTAGATCGTAATCCATTTTATGCTAGATATTACATAAGCGAAGCGGATATGATTGTATATAGCGATGGCACTTTTGGTGACAAAGTTATTGGAGAATTCAGACTAAATGAAAATATTAAGAGCTATTAATAAAATCAAAAACTATGCATTTGAGTTTTTAGTAGCCTTTGCGTGTTTCTTCTCATTATATTTACCGTTTTCAACCTTTACTCCTTATAGAAAAGCATTCAATAAGTTGAGTGATGATTATATTTACTCGTTTAACGTTGAATCGTCTCTTTTTGAAAACGCTAGAGATATAGCTTTATATCACTATGAATATGAGGAAGATGGAACAACACTAATTCTAAATAAAAAAGGTCTAAAAATGGGCGCACCGCTTATAGCGGACGCCCCTTTAGGCATTTATTTGTTTGATATAAATCAAAGCATTAATTTCGAATCCAATGTCAAGGTTTCAGTAAAAAGCAATAATGCCTTAACACAACAAAAGATAAAAACTGACTTTGGTGAAATTGCGCTAGATATCGTTTATATATTGCTTGATGAAACTATAGATAGTCATTATGAATGCGAATACAAGTTTTGCCCACATAATGAAGCTCCTGCTGTTAGAGATGACATGACACTCCGTGAATCATTTTCTGCGACAGGCAAATCAATCAAAAATAGCCTACTTTCGTCAAGTAACAATATGGGCGTGATTTTGATTTTAATTGCAACCATCCCTGCAACTATTATGCTTTTTGCTATGTTCTTTTATTACACAATGCAAATTGAAAAAGAGAGTAAAAGAATAATAATTGATTATGTTTTTTATAAGCCAAAGAAAAAACTTACCTTCCAAGTTTTCTTGAAATATTTCGGTAGGTCGGGCGTATTTGTTATTGTTTCAGCAATCATTAATTACTTTATATTTGTCCAAGTTGGTCTAGAACTATTGTTCGTACCACTAGTTATCTTCTTTGTAATTGATTCAATATATTTGTTTGCTGTTACAAACGCTAATGTTAAACGAATTTTAAAAGAAGGAGTTGATATTAAATATGTTAATTAAACTAAAAATTAATGAAAAATCATTCCCAAACAAGACTATTTTTAAAGACACTTCGTTAGAAATAAACGAAAAAGATTTTGTGGTCATCTATGGTGAATCGGGCATTGGCAAAAGCACATTGTTAAATATGATTGGCTTAATCAATGATTTCGATGGTGAATATTATTTTAACGATATTTTGATTGAAAAAAAGAACAGAGAACAAACACGTATTAATAATTTTTCATATTTATTCCAAGATCCATATCTAATTCCATATCTTAGTGTTTATGACAATATCGTCCTTCCTCTAAAAAATATGAAGGCAGATGTTGATAAAGAAGAAATTATGGGAATATGCAAGAGATTGAAAATTGATGAGCTTATTGAAAGAAAACCGAACAAATTAAGTGGCGGCGAGGCTATTCGCGTTTCTATAGCAAGGTCGATTGCTGCTAATAAAAGAATAATTGTTGTGGATGAACCAACAGGTAATCTAGATTCAGATAATGCTGAAAGTGTAATGAACATATTGAAGGAAGAAAATAGCAAAGGAAAAACCATAATTATGGTTTCTCATAGCAAAGAATTTGAAAAGTTCTTCAATAGGATCATTAAAATAGAGAACAAGAAAATTATATGCTAAGAAGATTGTTTTTCCCTTTGAAAACCAATATTGTGATAATGCTTTTATCATTTTTTGCATTATCTCCTTTTTGCTTTTTAGAAATAGCAAAAGGCGCTGTAAAAGGCGGGTTTGAAAAAGAATATTCTGAAGCTAGTTATAATTGTGTTTTTGACGAAGAAGGAACTTATTTAAATAGCTATAACGATATCGAAACAAAATTGGACGAAAGTGTTAATTCAATCAAAAAACTTTCTAAGAAAGACTATTTGAAAACCGACTACATAGTCAGTGGTTCCATTCTTGCTAAATCTAATAGTGGTAGAGACTTTATGTGTGGCTTTTATTACAGCCCATCTTTAGACGCCTTTAAGCAATATGCAGGGATTGGAGAATATATTAATGCCATTCTAGCGCCTAAAAACAATTATTTTGCAGCTATGCCTAAAGCTTTTGCGTACTCAAATGGATTTGATGCCGGATTGCCAATCACATTATCAAATTACAACGATTCCACCAAGACAGCGGAAATAGCATTTGATTATTTTTATGAAACAAAGGTCAGCCAATCGACAAGCGATATCATTGTTTGTGATGATAGATTAGATGAGAATATTTTCAACACATTAATAGGTGCAAGAATATTTTATGTTCATTACTACAGTTCTAAAGTAAACTCATCAATAGTGCAAGAAGCCTCCACGAAAACATATACAAAAATCGAGTGTAAAGATTACAAAGTTGAAGCAAAATATATGCCTTATAGAGTACTGTTTGATCAAGGAAGAATCGTAGTTGCAGCGGTTTCTGTTACAACGTTTTTAATTCTTTTCTGCGCTTTCTTAAGAAAAGAAGATAAATTGCAACAGATTGAAAAAATACAACGTTGCTATTATGAGAGTAAAACCAAGAACTTTTTCATACATTTGTTGAGCGACGCGCTCTTATTAATAATTTCTCAAACATTGGTTTTGTTGACTTTTGTGGCAGCCTATGGAATATCTTACATAAATGGAATTACATTGAATATCAGCATAAGCTTTTTATATCTATTTGTCGTTCAAGCAGTTACGGTTTTAATCGAATCGACAATCTCCTATTTTGTGGGCACCAAAAAGCCTATCAGCAATTGATTTGCTTCTGAAACAAATAGTTTGTAATATTCAACTTTTATGGGTCATACATTGCTGTGACCTTTTTATTTATAAAAAATATTTTACTTTTTCCTAATTATATATAAAATATAGCCAATGTGTTTTAAGAAGGGTTTTTAAAGAAATGAACAAAAAATACGCAATTCTCGTCGTTGATATGCTTAACGACTTTGTGACTGGTGTCATCGGTTGTGACAACGCTAAAGCGATTGTTAAACCAACACAAGAATTATTAGAAGGTGCAAGAAAGAATGACGTCCCAGTTATCTTCTGTAACGACTGCCACTATAAGGGTGTCGATAACGAATTAAAATTATGGGGCGATCACGCTATCAAAGGTACATGGGGTGCTGAAATCATTCCTGAATTACCAGTTAGTGAAAAAGACTACATCGTTCCAAAGAGAAGATACTCTGGTTTCTTCCAAACAGATTTAGACTTATTACTCAAAGAATTAGGTGTTACCACAGTTGTTATTGCTGGTTTACACACCCATATGTGCTGCAGACATACTGCTGCGGACGCATATCAAAATAACTACGAAGTTATCTTTGCTAACGAAGCCACAAATTCCTTCACCAAGGAAGACTATGAATATGGCTTAAGATACGCTAAAGAAACTTATGGTGCTCCTAACTACACCAATAAAGAATTATTCGAATTATTCGCTAAGTAATTTAAAAAATAAAAGACGACCTATATCGAACTATCAATCGACATATGTCGTCTTTTTATTATAAATAATAAATATCCTATCCTAAGAATGATGGTGGAATAAATGTCGCACCTATCGCACAAACGATATATGCAATACCAAATATAATGAGTAAGCGACCAAAAACATAATGATCAATAGCGACTATTTCTTTTGTCTTCTTATTTTTGCCTGAGCGCATGAAGGATATGCCTGTGACTAAATAGAACGTAAGAACACCAGCATCTACGATTAATACAATTGGCCAAATAAAGAGGCTGCCTATTAACAAAGTGCCGTTGCCAATTACATCAGCGCCTTCGCTCGCTTCTCTTACAAGGAAATAAATATCTAATATAAGGAAGAGTGGTAGTAATATCGCCCCTAGTACAATAAGCCATACTCCATTACTTCTTTTTGGGTTACTTTTATCTTTATTTTTAGCAAAGACAATGCCAAACACTAATAAAAGAAGCGCAGTAAGAGTAACTGTAAGTATCATTAAGTTAAAGAATATCAATCCCATATTAATTCCTTTTACAAGGAAACATATCCTGTTTCGTTAATGATTTCTTGGCCAAGAGAGGAAAGAACAAAGTCTAAAACCTTTTGGACATTTGGATTTGTTTCACCTTTTCTTGTAACGGCATAGAAATTAGAAACGATAGGGTAGGATTCGTTTTGCACGTTTTCTCTACTTGGATAAACATCATTTAATTTAAGCATCTTAATATGTCCATGCTTTGTTAATTCTTCAACATAGAATCTAAAGGAGAAACCTAATGATGCCCCTAAAGGACCAAAGAAGTTTTGTTTAATATCTTTACCAAATAGCTTTTCTAATGTGGTTTGAGAACCACTGCCTTGGTTTCTTTGCACGACATTGATAGGGCGGTTAGCGCCTCCAACCTCTTTCCAGTTAGTAACTTTACCAGAATAGATTTGTTTTAATTGTTCCATGGTTAAACCATCGACTGGATTATTTTTATTTACAATAAAGACAAACGCTTCTCTACCGATAGGTGTTAATTCTAATTCCACACCTTTATCTAAACCATATTTAACTTGGTCATCACTAGGTTTAGCGCAGAAAGCGATATCACAGTTCCCATCCACGATACCTTTAAACGCACCGCGTGTGTTGTGGTATTGCAAAGCGGAATCTTTTGTGAAATCACCGTTTTCATATTTAACGGATGATTCAGGATAGATGGAATACACGAGTGAATTAAAGACAGGCACTAATGCCGCAGCGCCATCGATAACAGGTAAATCACCTTCTAATTTATCGCTATATTCCCTTTTAACGATTTTGGTTTCTTGCGCAAATGGTAAATATTGATCTACTTCTACACTCTTTGCCTGCATTTGTGAGGATGTATTATTGATACATCTATTAGTGAATACAGAGAAAATAAAGACATTGGTGATGACCATAAAAGAGACAACACCGAATATTGCTAATATTTGTTTAACTAATTTCTTTTTATCCATTACCAAAGCTCCTTTTCAATGAATGTAATCATTGATGTTTGTCGATAAAGGACAATAGTGACTATCAAAAGAGTGACAATACTAACCACTCCAACGATAGCGATGATGGATAAAATCCATTTAAATAACTTATCGCTCATACTACATAAACCTGATTTCGTTTGCGTCTCCGCTACTTTGTTGATCAAAGACAATTGTTAAAGGAATAACAATCGCTAAAACTAATACAATGGCCAAGATAAGTAGTGCCCAACCAGCAATGATTTTGTTGGTATTTAAGTTACCGTCTTGGTCCTTTTGATAGCCTTTAACTAAATTACCGACACCTAAACCAATGGCCACAACAAAGCCAATAAACATTAATGCTGGGAAAGCATAGGTGATAAAAGCGGAAGTTAAACTCTGTTCACCAAGGCCGGCGAAAAGGATGACTCCCACGATAGTGCCGACAATCGCGGCAATAGTGAGTACCCAACCACCAATAAGCATTGGCTTTTGTTGACGCTTACCGCCATTAATTACTAACATGACGCCTGCAGTAATGAGCGCAGCACCGATTAATATACAAACAATAATTTCCATAGTTTTTAAATCCTCTATTAATTAGACGCTAATAACTACATCAAACTGATAGGTAAACCAAAAATTGATATCAAAACAACTGGAGCGACAATGACTGCTAAGATAAATCCTATAAAAGAAAAGCCTAGTACCACGGTACCACTCTTGTGTTCTTTAAATCCGGCAATAATTAAACGAATTGAATAAACGAACCATACTATCGTGAGAGAGATAACTATAGCCAAAACAAGCGGAGACGCTAAGATGTAGACAAATAAAAGTCCAGTAAAGAATCCTGCTACGAGAATTCCAATTATTGTTGTGCATATTAAAGCAACACCCCACGCAAACATTATTCTATTTTTAAACTTATCACCAAGAGACATTAAAACAATCGCGCCTGGTAAAAGAACGAAGAATAAGAGAAATAGAATCAAATAAATTACAGAACTCATCACAAAATATTATAGATTGGTTCAAAAAATAAACAACTCTTGAAGGTTGCTAAACAATGTAATCAAAATTATATTTGATTGTCCTCTACATATACATACCTAGAGTTTGTCACAAATTATTTTTACCGTTTTTGTTAATTATTTATAAATAATTGTGATACAATGATTTCGATTTGGGCGTTTTTGGGTTAAACGCTTAGAAAGAGGAGTAAACATATGCCAAATATTGATTTAGGTAAATATGGAATCAAAAATGTAAAAGAAGTGGTTTATAACCCTTCTTATGAACTTCTTTTCGAAGAAGAAACAAAAGCTAGCCTCGAAGGCTATGAAAAAGGTACAGTTACCGAACTTAACGCTGTTAACGTTATGACTGGTATCTACACAGGTAGATCCCCAAAGGACAAATACATTGTCGTCGATAAGAACAGCGAAAACACAGTTTGGTGGACTTCAGAAGGTTATAAGAACGATAACCATCCAATGAGCGAAGACGTTTGGGCCAAAGTCAAAGCTCTTGCTCAAAAGGAATTATCTGAAAAGAGATTGTTCGTTGTTGATGCCTATTGTGGCGCTAACAAGGATACAAGAATGGCCGTCCGCTTCATTATGGAAGTGGCATGGCAAGCACATTTCGTTAGAAATATGTTCATTAAGCCAACAGAAGAAGAATTAAAGAACTTTGAACCAGACTTCATCGTTTATACTGCTTCTAAAGCTAAAGTTGAAAACTACAAAGAATTAGGACTTAACTCTGAAACATGTGTTGCGTTCAACATCACAAGTAGAGAACAAGTCATTTTAAATACATGGTACGGTGGTGAAATGAAGAAAGGTATGTTCTCCATGATGAACTACTACTTACCACTTAAAGGCATTGCGTCAATGCACTGCTCCGCGAACACCGATATGAATGGTGAAAATACTGCCATCTTCTTCGGTTTATCTGGTACAGGTAAAACCACATTATCAACCGATCCAAAGAGATTACTCATCGGTGATGATGAACACGGTTGGGATGACAATGGTGTCTTCAACCTCGAAGGTGGTTGCTACGCTAAAGTCATTAACTTAGACAAAGAAAGTGAACCAGATATCTATAACGCTATCCGTAGAGACGCTTTATTAGAAAACGTTACTGTTGATGCTAACGGCAAAATTGATTTCGCTGATAAGAGCACAACAGAAAATACACGTGTTAGCTATCCAATCAATCACATTGAAAAGATTGTTAAACCAATTAGCCATGGTCCACACGCTAAGAATGTTATCTTCTTAAGTGCAGATGCCTTCGGTGTTTTACCACCAGTCAGCATCTTAACTCCAGAACAAACACAATATTACTTCTTAAGTGGTTTCACAGCGAAACTCGCTGGTACTGAAAGAGGTATTACTGAACCAACACCAACATTCTCCGCTTGCTTCGGTCAAGCTTTCTTGGAATTACATCCAACAAAATACGCTGAAGAATTAGTGAAGAAGATGAAAGTCAGTGGTGCTAAAGCTTACTTAGTCAACACTGGTTGGAATGGTACAGGCAAACGTATTTCCATCAAAGATACACGTGGTATCATCGACGCTATCTTAGATGGTTCTATCAACAAAGCTCCAACAAAGAAAATTCCTGTCTTTGATTTTGAAGTCCCAACTGAATTACCAGGTGTCGATCCAAAAATCTTAGATCCAAGAGATACATATGCTAACCCAGCCGAATGGGATAAGAAAGCTGCTGACTTAGCTTCTAGATTCGTTAAGAACTTCGTCAAATATGAAAGTAACGAAGCTGGTAAAGCCTTAGTCAAAGCTGGTCCTAAAGCTGAATAAGGAATAATTATGGGTGTTAAAATTGTCGAAACAGGCCTAAGAGACGGCCATCAATCATTATTCGCCACAAGAATGAACACCGAAGAAGTTCTTTGTGCGCTTAAAGAACTTGACCAAGTCGGTTACCACGCCATTGAAATTTGGGGTGGTGCCACATTTGATGCTTGTTTAAGATTCTTAAACGAAGATCCATGGGAAAGACTTAGATTAGCGAAGAAAGTTTGTAAGAAAACCAAATTACAAATGTTATTCCGTGGTCAAAACATCCTCGGTTACAGACACTATGCTGACGATGTCGTTGAAAAGTTCGTCGAAAAATCCATCAAGAATGGTATTGATATTATCCGTATCTTCGATGCTTTAAACGATATTCGTAACTTAGAATGCGCTGTTAAAGCCACCAAGAAATATGGTGGTGAATGTCAAATCGCTTTAAGCTATACAACATCCCCAGTTCACACTGTTCAATACTATGTTGAATTAGCGAAAGAAATCGAAAAGATGGGTGCTGATAGCATCTGTATTAAAGATATGGCTGGTGTTATGATGCCAACCGCTGCTTATGAATTAATCAGTGCGTTAAAGAAAAACACCAAATTACCAATTGAATTACACAGTCACTGCACAGGTGGCTTATGTGAAATGACATATTTAAAAGCTATTGAAGCAGGCGTCGACATTGTTGACTGCGCTATAAGCCCATTAAGTGGTGGTACATCTCAACCATGTACTGAATCCCTTAACTTCGCCCTTCAAGGCACTGAATATGATCCAAAACTTAACGTGGCAATGTTAAATGCCGCTGCCGCTAAATTGGCGCCAGTCAAAGCAAAATACCTTGCCAATGGTTTATTAAATCCAAAAGTTTTATCCGTTAATGCGAACATTATCAAATATCAAGTTCCAGGCGGTATGTTATCTAACTTAATCAATCAACTTAAGCAACAAGATGCTTCTGATAGATTAGATGAAGTTTTAGCGGAAGTTCCAAATGTCCGTAAGGATATGGGCTATCCTCCACTTGTTACTCCATTATCACAAATGGTCGGTACACAAGCTGTCTTAAATGTTCTTTCTGGTGAAAGATATAAGATGGTGCCAAAAGAAATCAACGAATACCTACATGGTAGATATGGTAGATCTCCAGCACCAGTTGATGAAGAAATCAGACGTAAGATTATTGGTGATGACAAAGTCATTACTTATCGTCCAGCCGATGATTTAAAACCAGAATTTGAAGAACTTAAGAAACAATACAAAGGCATCGCTAAGAGTGATGAAGACGTTTTATCCATTGCTTTATTTGGTGATGTTGCGATTAAATTTATCGAACAAAGAAACGAAGACGCGATTCCAACCGTCATCCACGTTGAGGCTTAATTATGGTTTTAGGTGTTTGGCAGAATTGGGAATCCTTAAATGTTGGTGAAGCCTTCTTAGTAGCGCTTATCGCCATCTTTATCGTCTTCCTTGTTCTTGCAATCATTATTTTCATTACTTGGGCAATGCAAAAAGGCATGGAGAAAATCGATGCCTCTACAAACATTTTGCCTAAGGAAGAAAATAAGATTCTTAGCGAAGATCCAAACGCTGTAGTAGCCGCTTTAGTGGCTTCTATGGAGTTCTATCGCGAAACAGGCAAAGAAGTACGTATTGTTTCTATTAAAAGAATTGAGGACTAATTTATGAAGATTTATAAAATCAAAGTTAACGGTAAAGCATACCGTGTTGAACTCGAAGCTATTGAACAAGTTGATACTGTTCCATTAGAAGAGAAGAAAAAACAAGAATCAAAGAAAATTGTTAACACCACAGGTGCCTTAGAAGTACCTTCTCCAATCCAAGGTCAAGTTGTTAACATCAAAGTTAAACCAGGCGACAAAGTGCAAAAAGGTGATGTCTTATTAATCATCGAAGCCATGAAGCTTGAAAACGAAGTCGTCTCTCCATTTGAAGGAAAGGTTGCACAAATTTTAGTAACTAAAGGCCAAAACGTTAAGGCGAAAGAAGTCATCGTTACTATTGAACAATAACGGATAAAAGATATGGAAAAATTTTGGAATACAATTGTAGCGTTTTTCCAACAATCCGGTATTGTAGGCTTTTTCCATGGTTATTGGCTCAATTTAATCATGATTGTCGTGGCGTGTGTACTCTTGTTCCTCGCCATCAAAAAGGACTTTGAACCATACCTCCTCTTACCAATTGCATTCGGTATGTTACTTGTTAACTTACCATATGTTGGTCAAGAAATATTCAACAAGGGCGCAACTGAATATAACTATATTTCGTTAGCCTCTAAAGTTGGTTTATCCTTGGACCAAGCCAAATACTTAATTTCTGAAATAAGACATGTTCCTGTTGCAGAAATTGTTGATGAAGTCGGAATTGGACTAAAAGTTACAACAAAAGAATTACACGATTTAGTGATGAATGAAGCATTCTTAAAAAATGCGCCTGCTACTTTAGGCTTTACTAAAGAGTTAGTTGCAGACATTGATCACTTATTCAACTACGACTATAGTGGTATCTTCGGATTCCTCTACTATGGTGTTAAATGGGGTATTTACCCATGCTTAATCTTCTTATGTATTGGTGCGACCACAGACTTTGGTCCATTAATCGCTAATAAGAAAACTATGTTATTAGGTGCCGCTGCTCAAATCGGTATCTTCATTACCTTTATCGGTGCGATTGCCATCGGTAAAAACGGCTTAGGCTGGACAAACTTTACTGCTAAAGATGCCTCCGCTATCGGTATTATCGGTGGTGCGGATGGCCCAACCGCAATTTTAGTAACAACAAGATTGGCTCCAGAAAAATTATCTTCTATCGCCATTGTTGCTTATTCATACATGGCTTTAGTGCCAGTTATTCAGCCTCCGATCATTAGACTCTTAACCACTAAGAAAGAAAGAGCTATCAGAATGGAAACTCCAAGAGAAGTTTCTAAGACTGAAAAGATTCTCTTCCCAATCGTGGTTACTGTTATTACATGTTTATTAGTGCCAAGTGCTGCGCCATTAATCGGTTGCTTAATGCTTGGTAACTTAATCAAAGAATCTGGTGTTGTACCAAAGATTAGAGATACATTGGCAAATAGCTTAATGTATATCGTTACCATCTTATTAGGTGTCTGCGTTGGTATGACCGCTGATGCGGCTACATTCTTAACCTTAGATACAATCCTCATCTTCGGCTTAGGTATTATCGCCTTCGCTGTTGCAACTGCGGCTGGTGTCTTAGGTGGCAAGTTAATGTGTGTCTTAACTAAAGGCAAAGTTAATCCAATGATTGGTGCTGCTGGTGTCTCTGCTGTTCCTATGGCGGCGCGTGTTGTCCATAAGGAAGGTCTTAGAGAAGATTCAACAAACTTCTTATTAATGCACGCAATGGGTCCTAACGTTGCTGGTGTTATTGGCTCCGCTGTTGCAGCTGGTGTCTTACTCCTCTTATTTGCATAAGAAGAAAAACCCAAAAAGCAAAGCTCTCGTGAGAAACGAGGGCTTTTTTCTTTACCAACCATATAAAAAACATCACATATTTGCTAATATATTTTTAAAGGAGTTTATTATGCTAGCAATAAACGTTTCTGCATTACAAGAATCTTTAGCTTCTTCAGTTGATAAAGTAGTTGAATCTAATGAAATAATTAAGATTTGCACCAACAAAGGAAATGCAATTATTATTTCTGAAGAAGATTACAACGCTCTTTTAGAGACCCTCGCTCTTCAATCTGATCCAAGAGTTATAAAGAAAATAAAAGATGGAGAAAAAGAAAGCTTTTCTACAATGAATTCCTATTATTTAAATGAAAAATGGTAATCTCTCAATAAATATAGAGTCTTCGCTTAAAGCGGAGGCTTTTTTGTTTTACAATATCCCTATGCAATATCATCAAATTCACTTCCAGGAGATAGATTCCACAAATACATATCTAAAGAACACTTATAAGTTATTAAGTAACTTTACTTTTGTGTCCACTGATTATCAAAGTCATGGTAAAGGTAGAAACGATAGAACTTGGAGTAGTGAGCCTGGTGAAAATTTGATGTTCTCATTTTTAATTAAAGACGAGAACTTATTAAAACAATCACCAATTATTTCACTTTTAAGCGCAGTAGAGGTCGCGAAAGTGTTAGAGACATATAAAATCAAGCACGTGAGCATAAAATGGCCTAATGACGTCTTAATTAACGATAAGAAGGTGTGTGGCATTCTAGCGGAAGGTCAACTTCCTGATTATATGGTCGTTGGCATTGGTTTAAATGTTAACCAAAAGAAATTTCCTGAAGGATTAAGAAGGCCAGCGACATCGTTATGCTTAGAACATAAAAAAGATATTAATATTGAAGAACTTAAAGAAAAGTTGTTCCCACAGTTAGTGGATTCCCTAACTAATTTAGATTTAGATAAGTCGTTAGAGTACTTTAGAAAACATAACTATTTATTAAATAAAAGAGTTAAGGCGATTGTTAATAATCAAACATTTATTGGCGAAGTAGTGGGAATTGATGATTCATTCTGTTTACAAGTCGTCACTCATGGTATGCTTTTACACATTGATAGTGGGGAAATTGAAATCTTATGAAATTTCTAGGTAAAGACATTAAAGCGGTCATCTTCGATATGGATGGAACAATGATTAATTCCACTGGTCTTTGGCATGAAATTGATAAGAAATTCTTCACTAAAAGAGGCATGGAACTTCCTAAAGACTACGCGCAAAATATCGTTCATCTTGGTTTAAAAGAAGCCGCTAGATTCACTAAGAGAACATATGGTATTAAAGAAAGCGAACAAGAGATTATGGATGAATGGCATCAGATGTCCATTGATATGTATCAATATGATGTGGAATTAAAACCAGGTGTTAGAGAAGTATTGGATTTAATTAAATCAAAAGGTGTGATTATGTCCATCGCCACAGCGAATGATGATTCTTTATATATGCCATGTATCAATAGACTTGATTTAGGTAAATATTTTGACTTTATCGCTGATGTTAACAACGTTAAAGAAGGCAAACACAGTGTTCGTATTTATTCATATCTATGTGAAAAGATGGGCTCTCTCCCAGAAAACACTTTAGTGTTAGAGGATATGCCAACATGTATTAAGACATGCCATGATAATGGTTTTGTGACAGTCGCGGTCTATGATAATGCCTCTAAAGATTTTGATAATCAAAAAAGGTCTAATTCAGACCTCTTTATCAATGATATGAATGAGCTACTTCCTTTACTAAAGTAGATCAACGTTATGTTTCTTGAATTCTTTAATATCGTCTTCAGGCCAATAAGAGGATTGCACTTCTCCGATGTGGACCTTTTTTAATAAATACATACATAAACGAGATTGGCCAATACCACCGCCTATTGAAAGTGGTAGTTGTTCATTAATAACCATTTGATGGTACGCTAAAGCGAACTTACCCATTTCACCTTTGGCTTTAAGCTGTTTCACTAATGAATCTTTATTTACTCTAATACCCATACTACTTAATTCAAAAGCAATTTGAAGTGGTTCATACCAAAGCAAGATATCACCATTAAGTTTCCAATCATCATAGTCCGCTGCACGGCTATCATGTGGCTTACCGTCTTTTAAGTTAGCGCCAATTTGCATTAAGAAAACCGCACCATATTGTTTACAGATAGCGTTTTCTCTTTCTTTTCTATTAAGGTTTGGATATCTAGCTTCTAAATCTTTAGTGGTGATAAATGTAATATCTTTTGGTAAATCGTTAGTGAGTTCTGGATATTGTTTCACCAAAACTTTATAAGTCTTATTAAAGGCTTTATAGATTTTCTTCACTGTTCTTTTAAGAGTGGAGACATTTCTTTCTTTAGGATCTAGTCTTCTTTCCCAGTCCCATTGGTCAACATATAAAGAATGGAGATTATCTAAATCTTCAAATCTTCTAATCGCGTTCATATCGGTATATAAGCCATCAATGTTATATTTCTTCAAAGCGTATCTTTTCCATTTCGCTAAGGATTGAACGATTTCTAGTTCGCGGTTATTTTCATTCACTTCAAAAGAGACAGGTTTTTCATAACCACTTAAGTTATCGTTTAAGCCTGTGCCTGGTTCCACGAATAGTGGAGCGCTGACTCTCATTAAATCAAGCTCTTTTGCGAGCTCTTTTTCAAAAGTATCTTTAATTAATTTAATGGCCCTTTGTGTATCGACCAAATTTAAAACGCTGTGATAGTTTTTTGGATAGATGTTGTTTTTCATGCTAGATAATTTCTTTCTTATTTTTGTTTCTATAGGTGGTGAATCTAATTTCTAAATCCCCATCCATCACTGGCGTACCTTCATCAATACATTCAAAGTCTGGATTTTCATCCAAATTAACGAAGAATACTTCCGCGCCTCCATCAGCGTTGACTTTGGTTAAAAGAACTTGGTCAACATATGGAAGAGTTTGTCTATATATAGAAGCACCACCGATAACGAATACCGTGTCGCTTATTTCTCTTTCTTTCATCGCTCTTAAGAAGTCTTCAAAACTATGAACATTAATGACACCTTCATAGTTATGTGTTGGATCTTGAGATAAGACAATATTTGTTCTGCTCTTTAATGGTTTACTACCTGGGAAAGATAATAAAGTATTCTCACCCATACAAACAGTATGGCCTTGAGTTGTTTCTCTAAAGAACTTCATATCTAAAGGAAGAGAAAATAATAATCCATTTCTCTTACCAATACCGTATCTTTTATCGCAGTTAAGAATAGAAATAATCATATTAGATAGCCACCGGAATCTTTTTATCTAAAGGCTCATATTCGTAATCTTCTAATTCAAAATCTTCGAGTTTGAAATCGTAGAAGTTTTTAACATTTGGATTCATTTTTAATTTAGGCGCTTTGTGTTGTGGTTTAGCGATCACTTCTTTAACGATATCAATGTGTCTATCGTAGATATGAGCATCAGCGATAACGTGAACAAGTTCACCCGCTTTTAAGCTAGAGACTTGGGCAAACATCATCAATAAGATTGCGTATTGTAAAACGTTCCAGTTATTCGCTGTTAACATATCGTTACTTCTTTGATTTAAGATACCGTTTAATGTATCGCCACTGACATTGAATGTCATGGAATAAGCACATGGATAAAGACCCATTTCATGTAAATCATCAAAGTTATAGATATTGGTCATAATTCTTCTAGATTGAGGATTATGTTTTAAATCAAATAAAACTCTATCGACTTGGTCGAATTCACCTTCTGGATAGATGGATTTTTTTGCTAATTGGTAGCCATAGGCTTTACCGATAGAACCATTTTCATCGGCCCAAGAGTCCCAAATATGGGAGTGTAAGTCATGAATGTTATTGGATTTCTTTTGCCAAATCCAAAGAAGTTCATCTAAACAACTCTTAAAAGCGGTTCTTCTGATAGTTAAGATTGGTAATTCTTCTTGGAGGTTATAACGGTTCACAATGCAGAACTTTTTAACTGTATGAGCGGGAGTGCCATCTTCCCAGTGTGGTCTTACTTTTAAATCGGTGTCCCAGAAACCGTTTTCCATGATGTCTTTCATGTTGCTAATAAAAATTTGGTCAGCTTTTGACATATGAATTACCTCGCAATGTAAACATTATAAGAGATAATCTCTTATTCTTAAAGATAAAAGAATAAGAAAATCTAAACCATGTCAAAAAAGAGTGATACTACCTAGTTTTTAATAAAGTAAACACTTTTAATATTTTTTAAAAAAATAGAAAAAGAGTTTATAATATACGTGTATGCACGAACCATTTTATGAAAATAAGAATATTCTTATTTAAAAACAAACACCCTGATTTAGATATTAAAATCATTTCTCGTCATGAACTGATTAATAAGGTTTCATATTCATTCGCTAAAGATCCAATTCCTTTCCTTATTAAAGAAGGTATTGGTTATAAAAAGGCCAAAAAATATTTAGACATCATTTTGACCGCGGATGTTAGTAAGAACAAAGAACTAACTGATTTATTTAATAAGCTAAATGATAATGGCTATCTTATTAAAGATGAGTATGGCCTATATGAGTTAAAGGGCAGTCATATCTTCTTATTTGAAATGGAACAAGATGTCGCTATTCAAGAATTCTTAAAAAGAAACGCGTTAGCATATAGTTTTCTAAGATTAGAAGGTTTAGATCTTTATAAGAATAATGCTTATATCAGTCCTAATATTATTTACTTTGAAAATAAGATGACACAGTTCTTCTATATTTTCTCTTGGGCGAGAGATAAAGCTAGAGATAATCCAAATCAAAAACAAAGAATCATCATCAACAGTGATGAAGACATCTTCTATGTCAAAATCATGTCTGAATTATTCCATATCCCAGTTTGCTATGTAGAAGAAAGACCTTTAATCTCCATTAAAAGCGTCAGGGCTAAGATAAACAAAATCTACACTAATAAGTCTTTTGAATTTAATGATGAAGAATTAGAAGACCAAGATATTAAAGCCTTAAAAGACTTAATTGAATATTATGGATTAAATAAGAGTGATGATTTTTTATTTAGCTATGCTAATTTATTAGAAATCGTGGCCTCTAAGAACACACGTATCCCAGTCGGGGAAGGTGGTGTGGTTATTTCTAATAAGTTTGTCTTTGACCCATCATTCTTTACTTATGTCACTAATTTCAATTCCGATGCTTTTTATAAAATATACGCAGACGATAATGTCTTATCAGATGCTGAATTAAAAGAAGTGGGCTACAACACTTCCTACACTAAGACAGCGATTGAAAGAAGAAATAAAATCAACTTCTTAAGACATAATAATGTCGCAGTTATTTCCCGTGTGGAAAGACATCTTGGTGATAAG
>CACWSI010000008.1 GCA_902763555.1 uncultured Erysipelotrichaceae bacterium
GGGGAACAAGAAGATGAATAAGCTTCATTAACTTTAATTAATTCAATGCCAACTAGTTTTAACTTATAATCTAGTAGTCTATAAATCTTTGAAAAGTTGATAGCCCTTACATTCTGGTTAAAGCGGTGCTTCTCTTTGTTATTAGTAAACTCCTTCTTCGTTTCTAATAACCCCATTAAATCACCGATTATAACTTTTGAGACATCATGAGATAAGCAATAATCAACAATTGTTCTTGTGGCTCTATGTAAAGCAAGTTTAATCCTTTTGTTCTTCATATCATATAAATGCTTAATCCTCTTAGTGGTCTCTCCTTTCTTATGATTTGGATAGCATTTATCAAAAAGCGATTGATAGTAAGCAATCTTTTTTGAGAAATAGTAATTGGTATTTAAAAGAGAATGACCTGAGACAATAAAAGAAGAACCGTTATTGTCATAAACTGAAAGCAGGTTTTTAACTCCAATATCAATACTTATATAGTGCTTATTATCTTCGACTTGTTTCTTTGCTTCTTTTTCGTAAATTACATAGATTCTGTATTTGTTTTTACTAAGATAACAAAATTCAATTTGTTTAATATCATCAAAGTGTTTTTTTAACTTGATGTAGAAGAAATTATCATTGATTTGATATTTATCATTAAGGTGTTCTTTGAGCTTTTTAGGAATAGAAAAACGAATCTTATCACTAATAACTTTGAAACCATTTGATAGATAGTTAATGTTCATATGGCAACCATCTTTCTTATAGTAAGGCGATTGAGGCTCATTCTTTCTGTCATTATAAGGAACATCTTTATTTTTCTTTTCCCATTTATTATGTAGCGTTAAGTATGATTTCCATGAACGATCTAAGATAGCTAAAATTTCTTGACTAGTTTGGGAAGGTAATGATTTATACCAAATATCATCTTTTAGTCTTTTCTTTTGATCATACCAATTTGGCATTGTATCAAAACCAAGGGATTTATATTCTTTTCTTTCATAATTACCAACGTTGAATAACTTACTAGCAGCGTATGTCAAATGACCTAGGATAATCCCTAGTTTGTTATTAACTTTGATTTCAAATTGGTAAGTAAGTAACATTTTTATTCCTTTTCTTGGTTTTGAATATATCTTTCAATCGCTTCTAGAGAAATAGAGCCTATTTTCGATAATAGGAGTTAAAACCTTTCTCCTATATTTAGTAGATCAAACAATATGATAATTAGTGTTAAAGGCACACGTTCTATTGTGTCTTAATTTTTCCACAAGTTTTCCTACATATAGTATAGCAAAAATATGTAGATTATTCCACATAATATTTATATTATTTATGTTATTTTTTACCTTATATATAGTAGGTGATAATGTCTCTTTTAATCACTTTCATCTCGGCAGTTGAACAACCGAGGATTCCCGTTTAATTTTCTAAATAATAAATTGGAAAGATTTGATTCGCAAGTCCAGTGATATCATCGATATCAATAACGACCGCGGAGAAGACTCCACGACCTTCATCTGGAGTTTGGAATTTGCTTTGCTTACCGTAGATAATCTTTTCTACGACTGTTTCTTTAGTACAACCTAAAACACCATCCGCAAAGCCAGTCATACCGACATCACTAATGAAAGCGGTACCATTTGGCAAAACATGAGCGTCATTGGTTTGCACGTGTGTATGTGTTCCCAAAATAGCGGAAACTTTGCCGTCAAGCGCGAAGGCTAATGATTGTTTTTCACCTGTTGCTTCCGCGTGGAAATCGATGATGTGGATAGTCGCTGGTTCCTCTTCTGCTAATAAGTTGAGGATGGAATAATAAGGAGCGTTAACTTCTTCGTTCATAAAGGCGCTTCCTAAGATATTAGTGACTCTCACCGAAACGTTATTTACTTCAAAGACCACACTACCTTCGCCAGGGAATTCTTTTAATAAGTTATATGGTCTAACTAAACGGTCAACTTGATTGATGTAGCGGAGGATATCGCTTTTAGACATATAGTGGTTACCCAAAGTCACAGCGTCCACCCCTGCATCGACAAGTTCAAAGTATTGATTTCTTGTTAAGCCTTTACCGTGCGAGGCATTCTCGCCGTTAGCAACAACAAAATCAATATCGTATTTTTCTACGTAGTAAGGAATTCTTTCCTTAAGCATGCGTCGACCAACACGACCGACCACATCTCCGATAAATAGTATTTTCAAATTGTAATCTTTCTATGAAATAGGGCTACTATTTCGCGGTTTCTATCGCACGATATTCACGAATGACAGAAACTTTAATTTGACCTGGGTAGGTCATTTCATTTTCAATACGTTCTTTGATGTCTCTTGCTAATTTAAAGGCACCAATGTCGTCAATCTTTTCTGGAATAACCATGACACGTAATTCACGGCCAGATTGCATCGCGTATGATTGATAAACACCATCGTATGACTTGCAGATTTCTTCAAGTTGTTCAATACGTTTGATGTAGTTTTCTAAGATTTCACTTCTAGCGCCTGGTCTAGCAGCACTTAATGTATCAGCGGCTTGGACTAAGTTAGCGATAATGTATTTAGCAGGAACATCACCATGGTGAGATTCAATAGAGTTAATGACGACATCGCCTTCACCATATTTCTTGGCTAAACGAGCACCAATTTCAACGTGGCTGCCTTCCATTTCAAAGTCAGCAGCTTTACCGACATCGTGTAATAAGCCAGCGCGTTTAGCTAAGTTTTGATCTAAGCCAAGTTCCGCGGCCATAATGCCACATAAGTAAGCGACTTCAACGGAGTGGTCTAAAGCGTTTTGACCATAAGAGGTACGGTATTTTAAACGACCGACGTAATCGAGTAATTCTTTGTTGATTCTTGGTAAACCAAGTTTGAAGGCGACTTCTTGACCCGCTTTATGGATACTTTCATCGACTTCTTTCTTAGTCTTTTCAACGATTTCTTCAATTCTACCTGGTTGAATACGACCATCCTTAATTAAGGCTTCAAGAGATAATCTAGCAATTTCTCTTCTAATAGGATTGAAGCAGCTAACGGTAATAACTTCTGGAGTATCATCAATAATTAAGTCAACACCAAGGAGTTGTTCTAAGGAACGGATGTTACGACCTTCACGACCGATGATACGACCTTTCATTTCATCACTTGGTAAAGCAACAACTGATACTGTTCTTTCGTTTGTGACATCTTGTGCATATCTTGTGAGGGCTAAGCCTAATAATTCTTTAGCCTTTTCATCGCATTCTTCTTTAGCTTCTTCTTCTTTTTGTTTTACAAAGGCAGCAATTTCTCTACTGACTTTACTTTCGACACGATTGAATAATTCGTCACGAGCTTCTTGTGTAGACATTTGCGCAACCTTTTCAAGTTCGACGATAATGCTATCAATCTTTTCTTGAAGAGCGGCATCTTTCTTGTCCAATTCTTTTAAGCGTCTATTTAATGTTTCGTTCTTTTCATCTAAGGCATTTTCTTTAGAAAGAAGAGCGGCATCACGACGATCAATGTTTTGTTCTCTTTGGTTAAGAGATCTTTCTTGGTTTTGTAATTCTTGTTTTCTTTCGTGGATTTCTTTGTTTGCTTCTTGTTTCATTTCATTGACAGCTTGTTTACCATCAATTTGAGCATTCTTGGTAATGTGTTCCGCTTTGATTTCAGCGTCACGGATAATTTTCTTTGCGTTGTTCTTAACAATATTTTGTCTAACAAATGGCACTAAAAACATTAAAGCAGCGCCACCCAAAAGACAAACTATACCAACAACGATAAGAACCCATACTTGTACCATAATATGTTTCCCTTTCTATAAATGTAAAATAGTTAATCTATAAATAGACTTTACCCAAAATGTTTCCCCATTATAAGGATAGGAATAAGCATTTTTTATAATCAACAGGTTAAACCTGATAACAAAGTTCTCGAATGAGAATATATAGGTAAGTATCTTTCGAGGATACAAAATAATTATAATCGCACAAATAAATAATGTCATTATTTTTTGTAATTGCAAAACAAAGCATGTGATATAATAAAACCACAAGAACGAATCCTCTAAACACTTTATGGAATAAGTCTAAAGGGATTCTTTTTTACACCAGCTTAATCAGCAGGCACAAAAAGAGGCAAATCACAAAAAAGGAACCGAATTACTCGATTCCTTTTTTCTAATTGAGTTTCAATTATTCTGTGACAACGCCGGTTTTGATCTTTTCTAAAAGTTCATTTGCGACGTCTTCATTATCTTTTAAGTAAGCTTTCGCGGCATCACGGCCTTGGGCAATCTTGCTGCCATTATATTCAAACCATGAACCAGCTTTCTTAATGAGGCCTAATTCAACTGAACGGTCGAGAATTTCGCCTTCTTTAGAAATGCCTTGACCATAGATGATATCAATTTCGCATTGTTTAAATGGTGGGGATACTTTGTTCTTAACAATTTTCACACGGCATGTATTACCGATGATGTCTGAACCTTGTTTAATTGCTTCTGTACGACGAATGTCGATACGGACGGAAGCATAGAATTTTAGTGCGCGACCACCTGAAGTTGTTTCTGGATTACCATACATCACACCAACTTTTTCACGTAATTGGTTAATGAAGATAACTGCGCATTCTTTCTTATTGAGAATGCCTGCGATTTTACGCATTGCCTTACTCATCAAGCGCGCTTGTAAACCAACTGAGCTGTCGCCCATTTCTCCATCTAATTCCGCTTGTGGGACTAAGGCCGCAACACTATCAACAACGATTAAGTTGATGCTGCCAGAATCGGCAAGCATTTCGACGATTTCAAGTGCTTGTTCACCATTGTCTGGTTGGGAAAGAATTAATTCGTTAATATCAACACCTAAATTCTTTGCATAGAGTGGATCGATAGCGTGTTCAGCATCGATAAATGCCGCACGACCGCCATTCTTTTGGCATTCCGCAATTGCGTGTAATGCTAATGTGGTTTTACCACTACTTTCAGGTCCAAAGATTTCGATGATTCTACCCTTTGGATAACCACCAACACCAATTGCTTCATCAATTAGTAATGAACCGGATGGGATTGCGTCGACATCGACTGTTTCTCTATCGCCTAAACGCATGACTGCGCCCTTGCCATAGAGCTTTTCAATTTGCTTCAACGTTTCGTCTAACGCATCGCCTCTTAAATTTTCTTTTTCTTTTGCCATATAAGGAACTCCTTCTATTAATTAAATAGGTGTGATTTTTCGTTTTTGTCCAAAATTTTGCTTATTTTTTTATATTTTTTTCTAGTAGCGCTAGCGCTAAAGAAATTGCATCTTCTTGAATTTTATTTCTATTTCCTTCTAATTGGTAGCGATACGCTTCAACTTTTTCTTTAGTGGCTAAACCAATATAGATTTCACCAACTGGTTTACCTTCCATTGCGTCAGGCCCAGCATTGCCAGTGAAGGAAACACAAATATCAACATTGAGTTTTTCTCTACCGAATTTTGCCATTTGATAGGCAATTTCATTAGAGACTACACCATACTTATCAACATCTTCTTGAGAAATACCGAGTAAACGAACTTTTTCTTCAGTAGCGTATGTCACAAGCGCACCTTTATAGAATTTAGAAGCACCTGGAACAGCGGTTATTTCTCTAGCGAATAAACCACCCGTAAAAGATTCAACAGAACCTAATGTCAGTCCTTTTTCACGGAATAGGGAGTTGATATCTTGTACTGTCGCCATCTTACTTTTCTTCCTTGAAGACGTGTTTATTGTGTACGACATAGATGACACCAGAAATCACTGACGCTAAAGTGGCTAAATAAACGATAAAGTCAACGATATGTAAGCCTTGTGGCCAACTGGCATCAAAATATCTAAATGGGAAACCATTGAGCAATACTGCACCAATGGCAACCATTTCTAAAACTGTTTTAAGTTTACCGAAGATATTAGCGGCAATAACTTTGCCTCTACTTGCGGCAATAAATCTAAGAGCGTCAACGACAATGTCGCGTGCTACTAATAGCATTGCACACCACATATTGAAGCCAACTTGATTAAGGCTTCCTGGAATATATGGAGCAAAAATAGATGGAGCGATTAAGAAAATAACTAATGAATTGATAAGAAGTTTATCGGCTACTGGATCAAGGAATTTACCTAAGTCAGTAACTTGATTATTCTTTCTTGCTAAGTAGCCATCTAAGTGGTCTGTATAGCAAGCTAAGACAAAGAAAACAAAGAGAATTAAGAACACTAAATTGATACCCGTGTTGCCTAATTCAATAGTTTGCCATCCTGGGATAACGCTTAAAACAAAAAGCGTAATAATCATTAATACAATTGCAACGATTCTAGCGAATGTGATCTTTGTTGGTAAATTCATTGTTTCTCCTTAGTGAGTATCCGGTCCTATAAGCCATGTTCTGTTTTGACAATCATTTATCTAGGCAATTGCCTACAAGGTTTAATTCGGTTCTCTCTCCTTGTCTCCCCTACCAAATTTGGGTTTCTCGCTTGTGGGGTTTACCGCGTTCCACTTTATTGTTTCCAATAAACTACGTCACTGTGGCACTTTCAGGGAATAGACCATGGTTTCCTTTAGGCTTCTTCCCGCCGTTACGTACTCCTACGTACCTAGCGTTATTTGTTCCGCTAGCGCAATCACTACGAGCATCACAGCTCGTGCGAGCATGGACTTTCCTCTACAAGAGCAGCGATTGTCCAGACCGGTTTATTTAATTACTTAATTGTGTCAGGGTTATAACCGTGAGCCCAGAGAAATTTCTCTAAGGCATTGATCTTTCTGACTAACTCGATATTGTCAGTCGTGACATTATCGCTGGATTTAATATTGGTGAAGCGTGCTTTATATCTTTCTAACTCAACTTCAATTTTTCTTTTTTCGCTTTCCAAGACTTTGTTTTTATTAATTAGTGTTTCGTATTCTTTTTGTGGAATAACGATATTTGATTCCACTAGTTTGTAGTCTTGAATAATCATGTCTAGGAATTTATCAACTTCTTCCGCATTATAAGCGTTCGCATTAATGATTGGAAAAGTGTGATCCAAGATAGTTTTAGAGTTAAGAAAAAGCTTTACTGCCATATTTGCTCCATTTCTTATATAATATAAGAGAAAATAGCATAATTCAATCTTTTTTCTTTTGAAAAAAGAGAAATTAATGGTATACTATCAAAAGATTTTATGAAGAAATTTGAAAGATTATTAAAAGGTCATAAATCACTAGTCTTCCTAGACTTCGAAGGCACTCAGTTCTCTCACGAGATGATTGCCATCGGTGCTGTTCACGCTGTGATTGACCGTCATGGTTATATTAAGAAAAGTAAAAAACCATTCCGTATTTACGTTAAGGCTCACAATAGAGTGGGTAAAATCGTCACAGATTTAACCGGCATTACTGAAGATATGCTTAAGCAAAAAGGTGTCACCTTCTTTACAGCGATGAGTGAACTTAGAAAATATGTTGGCTTATCATTCAGAAAGTCATCTTTTATCACATTTGGTAATCATGATATGAAGATTTTATCTTCCTCTATCTCTTATAGTTTTGATTTCCCAAAAGAAATCGTTCAATGTATTCAACAAAACTACATTGATTTCAGTGCTTTCATCTCTGAATTTATGAGAGATGATAAGGGCAATCCACTTTCTTTAATTAGATACTGTGATGCCTTTGGTGTTAAACAAGCTGGTCCAGCGCACGATCCTGCAGTTGACGCTGAAAACTTAGCGTGGTTATATGACGCCACTATGAGAAAGAGTAATCTCTTACTAGAGGAATATAAGAAAGTCTTAAAAACATTCAATCACTTCCCAGTTCCTGTTGCCGCAGTTTTGAAAAAACTTGCCAGTAACGAGGATGTGTCATATAAAGAGTTTGAAGAAGAAATAAGAAAATATATCGCGTAATGAGATACCCAAACGGCAAAACTTATCAAAAGAAAGAAAGCGATAATAAAACTGAAAAAACTCATCGCACCCTTTTAAGTGCGGCAAACCGTGGTATGTCTTTAGAAGAAGATATCAATCTTTCTAATGATTATTATCGTGATAACGAAATAGCCCTCATTAATAAAAGACCAACTCCTATTAACATCGTTAAAGTAGATTATTCTAGAGGCGCTAGAATTACTGACGCCTATTTTGAAAAACAATCCACTACTGACTATAACGGTGTTTATAAAGGTAGATATATCGATTTTGAAGCTAAGAACACTAAGTCCAATACCGCTTTCCCTTTAAGTAACATTAGCGAACACCAAATTGTTCATCTTAAAAATGTTCTTAAACATGGAGGTATTGCCTTCTTTATCATCTCTTTCCAAATGAAAGATGAAATCTATTTGTTAGATGCTTCTTTTGTTATTAACTTCTATGAACATGGCGATAGAAAATCTATCCCTTATGAAGTATTCACAAAGGATGCGGTTTTAATCAAACAAGACTATGCACCAAGGCTTCATTATCTTGATGCAGTTGATCAATTATATTTCAAATAATTACTTGCCTTTATATATGCACATGTCGCTTATTTTGCAGTTTTCGCATTTAGGCGAACGGGCCATACAATAGTATCTACCAAAATGAATTAATTGGTGATGTGACTTAATCCATCTCTCTTCAGGGATGATTTTTTTAAGCTTTCTTTCCACATCAATTGGTTCATCATCTTTTTTAGCAAGATTAAGTCTTTTACTAATTCTTAAAATATGAGTGTCCACTGGTAGATCTGGAATTTGGAATATTTCCGCTCTGATGACACCAGCGGTTTTATTTCCAACGCCTGGCAAAGTCATTAGTTCTTCTTTATCAGATGGCACTACACTATTAAAACGATCCACTAAATCTTTGACTATACCTTTAAGATTCTTGGCTTTGTTTTTATATAAGCCAATTGGTTTAATAATTTCTTCAATATCTTCTAAAGGTGCATCATATAAAGCGGCCAATGTTGGATATTTCTTAAATAATAATGGTGTGACCGCATTAACTGATTTATCAGTTGTTTGCGCGGATAGCATTACCGCGATGACTAGTTCATAATCTTTAGAATATAAAAGTTCGCACTTAGCAGTGGGTAATATTTCATCTAAATAATCTAATAAAGGCTTAACGTTAGTCTTCATCGTCTTCATCAAGCCATGGAGTTTTTGCAATACGAATGGTTTCTTCTAAGTTATTTGTCCAATCATCCTTGATGGATGTTTTACCTTCGGCTTCAAGTTCTTCTCTTTTGGCCCATGTTAATAAAATTTTATCGACTGATTTAATTGATTTCTTGCCTTGACTAATAGCTTCTTTTAAAGCGTTGATAATTACTTCATCAGTGTAACCCATCGCTACCCATTCTCTAATTGTGGAGACTTCTGTTGGGGATAAGCTACGTCCTAATTCTTGTTGGAAGTTTTCATAAATATTAGTGAGTTGGTCACTGATTGTTTTATTATTTCTTACTTCGTTTTCTTTAGAAACACTGATTTGAAATTCACGGTAAAGTCTTTCCTTAAGTGGATTTAAAGAAGTAATGGTTTTACCATTTGCGGTGGTATATTCGATTAAACCACGTGTTAATAAATCAGCGAGTAATCTATCAATCTCTTTAATGTCTAGAGACATTTTTAAAGATAATAAATCCGCGGTCACGAAAGTATCGCCATATGAAATGAGATGATCCATCATTAGAATGATCGCTAATTGGTTCTCACTGATTTTGAGTTTTTTATAGTTTTCTAAAAGTAAGAAATGAAAATCTACTGCTTCACTAATCATGCTATTACTTTATCACACCCACTAGGTTTGCTATATCAAATTGTGCAAAAATATCCATTTTTTCTTTTTGATCGACGACTGTATCATCGATTTTATTTAATTCACTTCTAATCTTCGCATCAGTAATATTTCTTAATAAATCAAAGTTATCATGCATTGCTTTTAATAGAGATTCTTCAATTTTTAAATGATGCATTAAATGGAATCTAATTGCTCTTAAGATTCTAAGTGGATCTTCTTTGATTCTTGTATCAGGGTCCCCCACCATTCTTAAGATATTATTTTTAAGGTCTTCTTGACCGTTACAATAATCTATAACTTTTAAATCTTTATTCATATATAAGGCATTCACGGTAAAGTCTCTTCTTAGATAATCTTCTTCTAAATCTTTAACGAAGATGACTTTATTTGGATGCCTGCTATCTTCATATGAGGACTCTTTTCTTAAAGTCGTAATATCGAACTTTAATCCATCACTTGTCTTGTATTTTAAGGAACCGAATCTTTTAAAAGTGGCATCAGCGTTAGGTAAAAATGCCAGGATTTCTTCTGGTGTAGCTTCACTAACAGCGTCCATATCTGTTAATGGTTCATTTAAAAGATAATCTCTAACCGTACCACCGACGAGATATAACTGATAACCATGTTTGTTAAACTCATTAGCGAGCTTAATAAATGAATCTAGATTCTTGTCCATGCTACTATTCTACACTTTTTATAAAAAGAGCACAAAAAAACCAGCGTTTCCGCTGATTTCTTTTAAACTGAACTACGCGTTCAATTTGCCTTTTAAGGCTTTGGAAAGTCTGAAACTCACTGAACGTGATTCGGCAATCTTGATGCGGGTATGTTGTTTTGGATGTGTACCGTCACGAGATTGACGAGTTTTTGGTGTAAAAACACCAAAGTTAGTGATGTTGACTTCTTGGCCTTCTAATAAGGCTTTTTCAATTTCACCGAAACAGATGTCCAATGCTGCACGAGCGTCTTTTTTGGATAAATGCGCTTCATCTGCAACAATTTGAACAAGGTCTCTTCTGTTGAATTTCTTCATGTTCAAATGCTCCCTTTTTGTTGAAATGAATTAGCAAGATAATCCTATTTCTAGGTTAAGTATAACATCTTTTTCAAAAAAAGTATGATTTTTTAAAACAATTAGTAGATTTTTATTTAGATTGGTTCGTTCGTTTCTTTAAAACTATGCGAATTGGAGTGCCATCAAAATTGAATGTATCTCTTAAACGATTTTCAATATATCTTTGATATGAGAAATGCATGAAGTTAGGGTCATTTACAAATAAAACAATTGTTGGCGGGGCGCTACTAACTTGTGATGCATAGAGAATTTTTAGTCTACCACCATTGAAGTTTGGAGCTTGATTCATGATTTGAGCGTCTTGCATGACCTCATTTAGCAAACTTGTCTTGATTCTTGTATAGTATGCAGCGTGCACTGTATCAAGTGTTTCAAAGAGTGTATCAAGTCTCTGTTTTTTAAGAGCAGAAACAAATACTACTGGAGCGTAGTCTAAGAACTTATATTCATCACGAATGATTTTGACATAATCGGACATGGTATTAGTTTGCTTGCCCACTAAATCCCATTTATTAACAACGATAATAATGGCTTTATGTAAGTCAGTAGCGTATTGGATAACGTGCTTATCTTGTTCAGTGATGCCTTCTTTACCATCAAGCACTAATAAAACAATTTCACTTCTTTCAATTGCTTTGAGCGCGCGTATTGCGGAATATTTATCAATTGATTCATAAATCTTGCCACGTTTTTTAAGACCCGCCGTATCGATAACTAAATAGTTTTTACCATTTCTATTAAATGGAGTATCAATAGAATCTCTAGTGGTACCAGAGATATTACTGACGATAACACGATCTTGATTCAAGATAGCGTTAGTTAAAGAAGATTTACCAACATTAGGTCTACCAACAACACAGAATGTGACTTTATCTTCTTCTAATTCTTCACTGTTTTCTGGTAAGTATTTAACGATTTCATTTAAGATATCACCTATGCCAATACCATGCGCACCAGAAACAACATGAGGTTCACCAAGACCTAAGCCATAGAACTCTTGAGCGTCCGCCATATGGGAACCTTCATCAATTTTATTAACTGCCAAAATAATTGGCTTTTTTACCTTTCTTAAGATGGTTGTCACCACTCTATCATCAGTGGTAATTCCAAGCTTGCCATCGACCACAAACACTATCACGTCTGCCTCGTTTATGGCAATTTCAGCTTGCATACGGATTTGTTCTTGGAATGGACGATTAACGATTTCGATACCGCCTGTATCAATTAAAGAGAAGTGATGACCAAGCCATTCACATTGCCCGTAAAGTCTATCACGAGTAATGCCCATTTCATCATCGACGATGGCGTGTCTTTCGCCAATCATACGATTAAAAATCGTCGATTTGCCGACGTTTGGTGAGCCAACAATTGCAACGATTCCTTGAGCCATATATTTATTTCTTCTCCGCTAATTTTTGATCAATGATTTTATTCACTTCAGCGACGACTTCATCAATTGATAAATCAGAAGTATCTAAGTGAATAGCGTCTGGTGCAGGTTTAAGAGGAGCAAATGCACGATGAGAATCAATGTAGTCTCTCTTTTCTACATCAGCAACGATATCTTCATAGGTACAAAGGATACCTTTTTCTTGGTTTTCTAAATAACGACGTTCCGCTCTTTTTTCAACGGAAGCAACTTGGAAGATCTTAACTTCAGCATTTGGTAAAACATATGTGCCGATATCACGACCATCCATAATAACAGAATCTTTTTCTGCCATTTTTCTTTGTAGTTCCACTAAAGCAAGACGGATGTCTTTATAGGAAGCAATATATGAAACATTACCAGAAACATCAGTACCTCTAATTGGCTTACTGACATCAACACCATTACATAAAACAACATAACCTGGTTTTAATTCAATGTTCACTTCTGGAATTAAAGCGCAACAAGCTTTTTCATCTTGGCAATCAACGCCCTTCTGTAAGCAATACCAAGTGAATGCACGATACATTGCACCTGTATCAATATAGGTGAATCCTCTCATGAGCGCCACTTTCTTGGCGATTGTGGATTTTCCTGCTGCGGCAGGACCGTCAATAGCAATAGCAATTTTCATATTACTTTCCCCCGAATGCGTAGACTGCAAAGATGATGATACCAACAATTAATAACACGCCTAATAAACAAATACAGCCGATAGTAATGTACTTTTTAGTAATAAGACGTTTAGGGGCAGCTTCGACTTCTTGATTGTCGATTTTGCCTAAAACCTCTTCCAAAGGAAGAGTGGATGTTGTATTCATCTTATCACTAACGATGTTGCTATTTCTTTCTTTAATAGACTCAGGCTCGTTATTAATTGATTTAAATTCGTTAATAGATTGACGATATTTTTTGTATTTTTCTAATCTGGTTTCGCTCATAAAAAGTCCAATCACGTATATTCTAATTTAATTAGAATGCTTTTTGAATAGAAAATAACTTTTTGTGTTAATTTGTTCCCTCACTATTGAAAATAGATAATCAAAATATATATAATCAATGTATACAACCCAAGGAGGCATTACTCATGGCTAAGAAAAGAGTAAAAATTGATGCTGCTTCATGCATTATGTGCGGCGCTTGTGTCGGCTCATACCCAGATGATTTCAAATTCTCTGATGAAGGTCCAGCCACTCCAATTACAGGCGAAGCTGATGAAGACGCAGTTGGCGTATGCCCAGTTGGTGCAATCTCTGTTGAAGAGTAAAATACAACAAAAAACTAGGCCTTGATTGACCTAGTTTTTTTGTGCGTCGATTTTCTTAAATAATAATCTTAAACGCTTATATAGTAGAGCAGTTACCACAACCACCATTGCATCCTTTAAGGCATTAAATGGTAAAGCAACCATTAATAAGAACGGCCAAGTAAGATCTTTTACTGCAGGATTAATCTTTTGGCACATACCAAGAATCGCAGCTTTTGGTAAATGATATAAATATGAATAAGCATCAAGCATAACAAATGTTGTGATAAATGATGCTCCAATAATTTGTACAACTGTAGCAACACCTAAACCGATAAGAGCACCTTTAAGTGTGCGCTTTTTCTTATAAATAAATGCGGCTGGTAAAACGAATAATGTTGAATAGATAAAGTCCGCTAATTCACCAACCCCAGCGGTACCAGTAATTGGTAATTTCACTATCGTCTTCACTAAAATGACCAGAAAGCCAGATAATGGACCATATGCAAAACCGGCCATAAAAGCTGGAATTTCATCTAAGTGTATTTCTAAGAATCCTGGGAATATTGGAAGAGAGAACTTTAGGAATGGAATTGTATAAAGAATAATGGAAAATGCGGCGAATATCGCGGTACGAGCAATAAACTTAGTGGTCATCGCATTGCCCTTAAAGAACAATTTTGCAATTAGTTTTGCTAAAACGATAACCATGAATACAAAGACTAGTATCAAACGCGCGGTGTCAAATGCTTGCATAAAATAAAAGACCTTTCTATTCAAGGCCCTTAAAAAACTACTTCTTTCATCCAGACTTTACTGTCGCCACTTGAATTTCACAAGTTCCTGCCTTATTTTGAGGCTCGCGGGGTTTACCGCCGGTCGCTTTTCGCTGCCCTGAAGTGATTACTATTATATACCTTTATTTGTTAAATAAAATACTATAACGCTTTATTCTTTATTTCCCCATATAAACGTGGGTATTTTTTAGGTGTTTCTTTTATCTTTTTAATATAAATAAATGATCTATTTTCTTTTGATTCTGGTAATTGATCTTCATAGATATAATCAATTTCACAGTTGAGTTTCTTTAAAGCACCTTGAGCTTCTGCAATTTCTTGCTCAAAACCTGGGCCTTTCATAGCGATAAATACACCACCAACTTTAAGGAGAGGAACCGCCAATTCGATAAGGATTCTTAAAGAGGCAACCGCTCTAGCAGTAACCACCATAAATCTATCTCTATTTTCCCTAGCAAATTCTTCTGCACGAGCTGCTATTCCAGTGACGTCTAGGCTCTTTTCCTTAGCGTAGTCTTCAATGAACTTCACTTTTTTAGCGGTGCTATCAAGGGCAAAAACATGAGCTTTTGGAGAAAGAATTGATAATACAACACTTGGGAAACCAGCCCCTGCACCAATATCTAAAATATCTAATCCTTCAAAGTTTTGATTATTTAAAAGAAGTGCACTATCAAAGAGCATCTTTTCCACGAAAGATTCTTCATCTTTAATCGCGGTAAGATTGAAACTTTCATTTGTTTTTAAAACATGTCTCATGAAATCCCATAAGAGTTCTAATTGTTGTTCGTTGCAGTTAATACCACGATTATTTAATTCTTTCACAAATGTTTCTTTATTCATGGATCTTCCTCACATTAAAAATTAAAACACTGATATCACTTGGATTGACACCAGATATACGAGAGGCTTGACCGATGGTCATTGGTCTCACTTTATCTAGTTTTTGTCTAGCCTCTAATGCTAAACCATCCATATTTAAGAAATCCATATCACTAGGGATTTTCATTTCTTCTAATTTCGCCATATTCTTAGCTTCTCTAATTTGCTTAACAATATAGCCTTCATATTTAGCGATGATTTCCACTTCTTCAATGGCAAATTCATCTAATTCGATATCTTGGATTTCAGGAACAAACTTCACTAAATCAACATAAGATACTTCTGGTCTTTTTAATAATTCAAAAGCTTGGATACCACCTTGAAGTGGATTTGAATTAATGCTTTCTAACCATTCGTTAATATCTTTTCTAGAACCTAAATAAATAGATTTAAGAATTTCGATAACTTTATTAACGTTATTAACTTTGTTAATGTAGTGAGAATATCTCTCTTCTTTAATTAAGCCAATATCATGACCAATTTCGGTTAATCTCATATCAGCGTTATCATGTCTTAAAATTAAACGGAATTCCGCGCGTGATGACATTAAACGGTATGGTTCTTCTGTACCTTTAGTAACTAAGTCATCAATCATGACACCAATATAGGCTTGATCACGACGGAGCACTAATGGTTCCTTACCGTCGATTTTAAGGCAAGCGTTAATACCCGCCATTAAGCCAAGAGCAGCAGCTTCTTCATAACCAGATGTGCCACAGATTTGGCCACCAATGAATAAACCCGGCCATTTCTTAATCTCAAGATTTGAACCATATTCTTCTGTTCTAATAGCGTCATATTCAATCGCATATGCGTATTTAAGGAAAACAGCATTTTCAAAACCTGGCAAAGAACGCACCATTTCTTCCTGGACTTCAACAGGCATAGATGTTGAGAAGCCTTGTAAGTAAATAGAATCGGTATATCTAGACTCAGGTTCTAAGAATAATTGGTGTCTTTCTTTATCCGCGAAAGTGACAATTTTTGATTCAATAGATGGGCAATATCTTGGACCCACACCAGTCACTAAACCACTAAATAAAGCAGAATCTTTTAAGTGTTCTCTAATAATTTCATGTGTTCTTGGTGTAGTGTAAACCAAGTAGCAAAGTTCTTGCTCTTCAATTGGAATGAATTCCTTTGTTTCATAAGAGAAGGCTAAGTGCTTATTTGTCCCTGGTTGAGGGGTAGCTTTACTAAAGTCAATTGAGTCTCTTTTGATTCTTGGAGGAGTACCGGTTTTAAGTCTAAATGTTTCAATACCAATACTTCTTAAGAATGGAGAAAGACCTAAGGATGGTTTTTGTCCATCTGGGCCTTCATCTTTAACATCATGGCCACGGAAAATCTGACTTTCCATATAGGTGCCGGTTGTTAAAATTACACATTTTGAGCGGACTTTTGCGCCGTTTTCGAGAATTACACCGTGAATTGCATTGTTTTCACAGATTAAAGCGGTAACCATTCCTTCTTCTAAAGTAAGGCTATCTTCTTTGGCCACTAATTCTTGCCAATATTTAGGATATTCAAGCTTATCTTGTTGGGCTCTTAGACATTGAACGCCAGGACCTTTACCAGTATTAAGCATTTTTAATTGTAAGTAATGATGATCGGCCGCAATACCCATCATGCCACCTAAGGCATCGATTTCTCTAACGACAATACCTTTAGCGGAACCACCGATAGAAGGGTTGCATGGCATATTGCCAATCATTTCTTTATTTAAGGTTAAAAGTAATGTCTTCTTGTTCATGTGGGCACAAGCAAAAGCGGCCTCTAGGCCTGCATGTCCACCACCAACAACAATTACATCGTAATCAAACATTAACCGACACTACCTTCCATATCCATTTTAATAAGTTGATTTAATTCAACCGCATACTCCATTGGGAGTTCTTTACTGAATGGTTCAATGAATCCCATGATGATCATTTGTGTGGCATCTTTTTCAGAAATGCCACGAGACATCAAATAGAATAATTGATCCTCAGATATTTTACTCACTGTGGCTTCATGTTCAATATAGGAAGTATTATTTTTAACTTCGTTATTTGGAATTGTGTCACTATAAGATTGTTCATCAAGAATTAAAGTATCGCATTCAACATGGCTTCTGCAGTTTTTAGCGTTTTTCATGTGTCTGACAGTACCACGATAGTTAGCAACACCACCACCCTTAACAATTGATTTAGAAATAATTGTGGATGAAGTATTACTTGCTAAGTGAATCATTCTTGAGCCAGCATCTTGGTATTGGCCTTTACCGGCAACCGCGATAGAAATACATGTACCTTTAGCGCCTTCCCCGGCTAAGATAACCGCTGGATATTTCATATTTGTACCTGAACCAACGTTACCATCAATCCAGTCCATAGAAGCACCTTCATAGCAAATAGCTCTTTGAGTAACTAAGTTAACAATATTCGTGCTCCAGTTTTGCACTGTGGAATAACGGCATTTAGCATTCTTTAAAACAATAATTTCCACCACGCCTGAATGTAATGATTCTTTAGAATATGATGGAGCGGTACAACCTTCCACATAGTGGACGTCTGCACCTTCATCAACGATGATTAATGTTCTTTCAAATTGGCCAGTCTTTTCATTGTTAATTCTGAAATAGGATTGTAATGGCTTTTCTAAATGCACACCTTTTGGTACATAAACGAAAGAGCCGCCAGACCAGCAAGCACCATTTAAAGCGGAGAATTTGTTATCTCTAATTGGCACTACTGTACCAAAATATTTCTTAAAGATTTCAGGATAGAGTTTTAAACCCATATCTGTGGAAAGGAAAATAACACCTTTTTCTTCCACTTCTTTAAGCATGTTATGATAAACGACTTCGGATTCATATTGAGTGGATACACCAGCGAGATATTTTTGTTCAGCTTCTGGAATACCTAATTTTTGGAAAGTGTTTTTAACAGTTTCTGGAACATCATCCCAGTTCTTTGTTTCGCCATTTGCCATACGAGTAAAGTATGTATAGGAATCAAAATTAAGCATTGATAAATCTGGACCAAAACTTGGCATAGGCATTTCTTGGAAGGCTTTAAAAGCTTTGAGTCTGAACTCAAGCATCCATTCTGGTTCATTTTTTAACTTAGATATTTGTCTAACAACATCTTCGGTAAGACCAATGCCTGTGTTAACAATAGAAATATCTTCGTCTTTGAAACCGTATTTATAATCTTCTTGGAATTTAACTTCGTCTTTTGACATATTACTTATCCTTTAGAATCTCTTCTGCGGCATTCCAACCAATGGTTGCGCATCTGATTCGTGCTGCTTGTTTGCTTGTGTTAATAAACACAATTGCTTCATCTAATAATTCTGCATCGAATTCTTCTTCGCGCATCATATGATGGAAGGCATCAATAACCTTTCTGCCTTCGCTGATTTCTTTTCCTTTTAATAAATCACACATGATATCTGTGCTTGATGTTGAGATTGTGCAAGCTGTGCCATCAAAGCAAGCATCAGTGATGATATTACCTTCTACGAGTAAGAAGATATCTAAATCATCAATGCAGTTATCAGAGTGCATATGGACTTTTTCATAGCCTTCCTTAGGAGGTTGGTGTTTATTTTGTGGATCAGAATAATGGTCCATGATGATGGATCTCATCATATCGTTAGTTAAAGTAGGCATCTAAAATGTCACCTCCATTAATAATTGCATCGACGAATGTATCGATGTCCTCTTTGCTTGTATATAAGTAAGTCGACATTCTGCATGTCGCTTTTGTGTCTAAATAGTTATCTAATAACTTCGCGCAGTGTTCACCTGAACGAATCGCAATGCCTTTATAGTTAAGTAATGTGGATTCATCTTGTGGGAATACACCCTTGATATTAAATGTTAAAATACCGTTTCTCGCATCTTTGTTGTAGATAATGATATTTTCATAATCTTTAAGCTTTTCAATAGCGTAATCGATTAATTCTTCGTCGTGTTTATGAATATTTTCAATACCGATTTCTTTAATAAATTTAACCGCTCTACCAAAGCCTAAAATACCAGCGATATTAAGTGTGCCCGCTTCAAATTTGTATGGAGGTAAACGGTAATCAACTGTGCCATCTTTTTTAAAGATTGAGTTCATACCGCCACCAGAAACAAATGGGTCCATAGCGTTTAATAGTTCATATCTACCAATGAGAGCACCAACACCGGTTGGACCACACATTTTATGCGCTGAAAAAGCAAGAAAATCGATACCAAGGTCCTTAAAATCGACTTTTAAGTGTGGCACAGATTGCGCGCCATCAACGACCATAATTGCACCAAATTCATGGGCAATCTTCGCAAATTCTTTAACGTCTGCAACATAGCCTAAGACGTTACCAACTTGGGCTAAAGAAACAATCTTAGTGTTCTTGCTCATGACTTTTCTTAAGTTCTCTGGAAGGATCTTACCATCAACGATGTCGACATATTTAATAACCGCTCCTGTTAATTCCGCGATTCTAAACCAAGGAAGAACATTGGAAGCATGTTCCGCAACGCTGATGACGATTTCATCACCTTTCTTAAGGAACTTTAAGCCATAGCCATAAGCCACTAAATTTAATGCACCAGTAGCGCCATCAGTGAAAACGACTTCATTTTGTTCAGCGTTCACTAAAGTAGCAACTTCTTTACGTGCATCTTCAATCATGACATCAACTTTATAAGATAAATCATAATCCCCACGATGAGAATTACTATTATACTTTGTATAATACTCGGTAATTGCATCGATAACACATTGTGGTTTGAATGTGGTTGAACAGTTATCAAGGAAAACAAGAGGTTTATTTTGCATCTTGATGTCACTATTTAACATTGGGAACTCTTTTCTAATCTTATAAACGTCGTACATATTACATTCTCCTTTCAATTAAAGAAGAAATATGATTTTTAACGTCTTCTTCTTTGAAACCTTCAAGAATTGGGTTTAAGTAACCCCAGGTAATTAATTCTTTAGCGGTTTCTTCACTTAATCCACGTGAAGTTAAGTAGAATAAATGTTCATCATTTATCTTACCGACGACTGAACCATGGCTGGCTTCAAGATCGTTTTCATCAATTTTTAAAACTGGTTTTGTGGAAGCATCACTGCTTTCATCAAAGACCATAATTTTGGAATTTTGTTGCGCTTTACTTTTCACCGCGCCTTTAAAGACGTGAGATGTACCAGCAACGACAATTTTGCCTTTATCTTTGCAGATTCCATAGCAATCAAATTTACCATACGTTCTTGGTGAAATATGGTCGATAGAAACATCCACTAGTTTTTTATCTTCGCCAGCGACTAAAGAAGCTACTTTATATGTACATGTAGCGCCTTCTTCCACTAAGTTGACCTTACAGTGAAGTTCTAATGTTTTCTCCGCAAAATCAGCGAAATAGCCATTAAGTGTGGCGTTATTCTTCACTGTAATGTTGATATTTGATGATTTCATTTCATCTTCAGCGATGAATGATAATCTAACATTACTATCTTGATTAATAACAATATTTAAATCTTTAATATCTTTTAAATTATCTAAAAGAATATCGCAAATTGAATTAACCTCTATTTCGATTTCGACTTTTTCACCAGATAGAAAAGCACCATCGATGAAATAATCACCACTGGAGATAGTATTTTTGATGTTGGAAATAATAGTTCTTTCCATATTACTTAATGCTTTCCTTCACAGCGCATGTACCGATGGAGACTTTATTCATTTCAACATCGTCTTTTTCAATATTGACACCATATTCTGTCTTGATGAATTCATAGCCAGTTTGGTCAATACGTTTGAAGATTTCTGGACCACCATCTAAAACGATACGACCGTTAATCATGACGACCGCTCTTGTTGGGTGGATCATGTCAAACAAACGAGCATAGTGAGAAATCACGAGGAAACCATGACCTTCAGCTTTTTCTTTATTAATGACATCAGCGACAACTTGCATAGCATCGACGTCTAAACCTGAGTCGATTTCATCAAGCATCGCGAGTTTTGGTTTTAATAATTCCATTTGAAGGATTTCATTTCTCTTCTTTTCACCACCGGAGAAACCTTCGTTTAATGATCTAGTCGCTAAATCGAATGGCATTTTTAATTCTTTTGTGGCTTGGTCTAATACTTTATAAAAATTATATGTAGAAATTGGTTTTTCTCTGCGGGCATTAACTGCGGCTTTTAGAAAGTCAGAGTTAATAACGCCTGGAATCTCACTAGGTGATTGCATGCCTAAGAACAATCCAAGTTTAGAACGTTCGTCAACAGATAACTCTAAGACATTTTTATCATCAAAATAAATGCTACCTTCTGTGACTTCGTATCTTGGATGACCCATGATGACACTTAAAAGTGTCGATTTGCCGTGTCCGTTAGGACCAAGTAACGCTACTGTCTCGCCTTCAGAGACTTCAAGGTTTACGCCTTTAAGTATTTCTTTTCCGTCAACACTAGCGTGTAAGTTGATTATTTTTAAAGTAGACATACCTCTTACCTCAAATTCCGTGAAATATTCTACTTATAAGAAACTATATAAGCAAACGATACGATAATTTTTGTTTTTAAGAGCATGCTTTTCATACGATAAGAAGCGGTTTGTTAACAAACTTGTTGCATAAAAAAATTAGAATATTTATAATATTCGCGCTGTTATTTGAAAAAGGAGAGTTAAAAATGAAGAAAAGTAAACTATCAATAACACTAGTTACTGGCTTCATTGCTGCTATGGCTTTGTCCGCCTGTGGCAACGTCACTTCAGATAAAAAAGCAATCGCTACATTTACTCCTTATGGTAGTAAAGAAAAGATCGCTCTTTTAACTGACGATGTTTACAATGCCTACAACGGTACAACAAATGGTATCAGCAAGTTCTATGACAAAATCTTAGAAGTCTTAATTCGTTACGAATTTAAAGAAAAAGGCTTTAAAGGCGAAAAGAATTACGACGAAATTGAAAAATGGGCTACAAACCAAGTCAAAGAACAAAAAGCACAAGCTGATAAAAACGCCAAGAACAATGGTACCAGTTACGACACTGAGTGGAAAGCAATCCTCGAAAGTAAAAATGTCGAAGATGAAAAAGGCTTAAAAGAATATTTCATCTATGAAGAAGAAAAATCTGTCATGCAAACCTGGTTCGCTGACGAATACACAGCTGAAGGTTTAAAAGAAGAATTCTTAGGTATCAAAGCTGATGGTACATCCGCTGAAAAAGATGTTAAACCAGCTATGCCATATCACATCCGTCACATCCTAGTGAAGGTTGATGAAGCTGGCAACGCCGATGAAAAGTTCTATAAAGGTACAATTTCCGAAGAACAATCTAAGAAACTTTACGATGTCGTTCAAACTTTAGCCAAAGGTGAAAAGACATTCACTGAAACCGCTTTAAAGAGTGAAGATACATCCGCTGATAAAGGTGGCGATGTTGGTATCGTTACAAACGTTGCTTCTTCCATCGGTCAAACAATGGTCAACGAATTCCGCTTAGGTTTATATGCTTATGACAACCTTTATGATGCCGCTAACGCTGCTGATGCTGCTGCTGCAACAATCAAAGCCGGTTTAGGTATCACTGATGATGTCAAAAACGCTTTACCAGCGAACGTCGTTGAAGTTCCATACGAAGCTTTCGTTAAACTTGGTGAATACGCTGAAGTTACAACCGATGCTAACAAGAATAAATTAGCCGGTGGTTCTACTGCTTTATATCCAAGAAACATTGTTTGGAATAAGTACTTCAACTTACACAACGTTTTCGTTATCAAGAATGCTAAGAGAGCTGACTACAGCACATTAGCCAACCCAAGTGATGAATTTGATAATCTTGCAAGTAACACTGCTTATGATACAACCTTACCAAGATTCAACGCTCAAGGTTACTTAGTTGATGAAAAAGGTAATGTCATCGTTGGTGTTCGTAGCCAATTCGGTATTCACTTCATGGTCATTGAAGAATCCATGTATGATTACGCTGAATTCGCCACATACTACGATACAAAATTACCAGGTGAAGAAGGCTACAATCCAAACGCCAGATCCTATGTCAACTATATCCAAAGCTCTGAAATTTCTGATTACAAAACACGTGCAGACGATATCTTAAATAATGTTAAGTCCTTCGACAAAACATATGACTATCGTTTATACAACTACCTCAAGACCCAAGTCTCCATCGAATTCAAAGATGCTGCTGAAGGTTTAGGTGATCGAATTGACGCTTATATCAAAGCTCAACAAGAAAACAATACTTATAAGCAAGAACAAGGTTTAGCGGAAGACTGGAGAACATATACAGAAATGTTAGAACTCCAAGAATACAACCGTGATGCTGAATACACCACAAAGAACGCTATTACTGGTGCAATGTCCCCAACATTAACACGTCTTGTTCCTGAAAAGGTCGCTGATGACTTCTTCAAATTATTTGATGAACCAACAGCCACAACCGACCCAACATACTTAAAATTCACTGAGGAAGGAGATTATTACTACTATGCGTAAAAATATCTTAAAAGTATCCGCTATCGCGTTACTCAGCACATTCGCTCTCGCCTCATGTAGTGATGACATTATTGCCAAGCCAAAGGCTTATGATGATAAAAACTCTCCAGTCGTCACAGTCACTGGTTATAATGGCACAATCTACAACAACAATTTCAAAGATATCTACGATGCATATCGTGATGGCAACCTTGCCCAAGATGTCTTAAATGAATTGTTATATCAATACTCCATTAGCGTCTTTGGTAACTACAACAAAGTCACCGCTAAAGAAGGTAGTGAAGAAATCACCTTAAAAGAAGCTGTTAATTCTTATAAAAACGGCGACAAAAAGAAAGCTGATGACTTCATTAAAGCTCACAGTGCTTATTGGACCAAGAACAAAGCTGGTCATCGTGTCGACGACGCTAACAAAGAAGTCGCTGATGATGCCGCTCCAAGTGAATCCGAATATGCACGTTTAAACCAAAAATGGGAAACCATTGAAAAACGTATCGCTGAAAAATTATATTCCGCCATCTCTGGTGGTTCCTACAGTGAAAGAAACGTTTTCAAAGAAGAAAAGTACTTACGTTCTCTTGCTGCTGACATTGAAAACAATGTTCGCGCATTAACAGGTGCTGAACTCTTCGAAGGTGTCTTAACAGCTGACGTCGAAGATTACGAAGTCTTCAAAGATCAAGCTGAAAACATCGAAGGTAATCCTGACTTCATCCTCCACCGTGCTAACTACCAAAGCAATGCGGCGTTAGACCAAGCGGAAGAAAAGACACAAGATGCGACTTATGTCGAAGACAAACTCATTCCAGATATCTATCGTCAACTTCTCGTTGAACAATACATTCTCGATGAATCCTACGACACATTAGGCCGTACATCTGCTAGACACATTAGTGTCTTATCCATCACCGAAGATAGCAAGTACATCGGTAAAGCCGAAGACTTAATGAAGAAATTCGTTAATAACTACATCTTCAATCAAGCTCGTACAGACGCTATCACACTTGATTCCTTCAAGACTGTCTCCGAAGCTTGGATTGGTGCGTTCATGAGAGATACAGCCAACCAAGTCGACACATATCCTGCCTATAAGTTATCCGTTGAAGCATTTGGCACCCCAGCACAAACAACTGTCCAAGGTGTTGATTACAAATACTTCGAAGGCACCAACTATGGCAACATGATGGAAGAATTCAAGAAGATTGATAACAACCCAAAATTATCTGAAAACGAAAGCACATACACCAATAGCGGTGCTTACACAGTTAAAGTTGGTCAAGAAATCAAGACACGTGAACTTCAATTAAAAGACTACACATCCACAGGTTGGTATGTGAAATCCGTCGGTGTCAGTGATTTACCAGATAACATCAAGAATCAATTATTTGATATCAACGTTGCTAATGCCTTACTCGGTGAAGATTGTGTTGAATACTCATACGACACAACCGCTAACGAATGGAAGACAAACGAAGTTGCTGGTAGCAAAAACCTCGTCAACGTCGTTGGTAAGATCAACAACCAATACTTCCTCAGAAAGACAAGTAGAGTCGCTGATGAAAAAGTCCAAAACGACATTCTCTTCAAGAGCGATAACACCTACTATCTCGTCTTAGTGGAAGATGCGATTAAGAGTAAAGTTCTCAATAAAGCAACATATGCTGATTTAGAAGGTAATGAATTAACCGATGCCATGAACAAACTTGAAAACTACATCAACGAAATCGTCCAATTAGTTGCAAGCAATGATACATATCAAACATTGTCCAAGAAACATTGGGTCGAAAAGATGGATATCAAGTATCATGACACAAAAGTCTACGATTACTTCAAATCAACATTCCCAGAATTATTCGATTAATCAAAATAACAATTAAGGAGGCTTAGACCTCCTTTTTTGTGCTATCATAGTTTTAAGAGGACAAACATATATGGAAAAAGATGTTTTTTGTAAAATCGTTGATGGTGAAATACCTTGCTATAAGTTATTTGAAGATGAGGACGTTTTAGCGTTTCTTGATATTTCTCAAGTCACTAAGGGTCACGCTCTTGTGATTCCTAAGAAACACTACGACACCTTCTTATCCACACCAGATAAGCTTATGCATAAAGTCATGGACGTGGCCCAACGCATTGGTCAAATTAGTATCCAATTCTTAGGGGCTAAAGGTGTGAATATCTTAACTAACTGCTACGAAGCCGCGGGACAAACAGTCAAGCACTTCCATGTGCATGTGATTCCACGATATGAAGGTCATGATGGCTTTGAATTAGAAATGAAGTCTAATGTTGAAGGTTTAAACCTTCCAGTTATCGCTGAAACGATTAAAAACAACCTCTAGAAGGCAAAATAAAAGGATTGACGACTTATTTATCATCAATCCTTTTTTTCTTTTGTCTAAATCTCAAAGAAAGCCCAATCTTCTATTAGTAGAGGAGGAAGCCGCTCAGTTATAAGAATCAATTGTGATGTTGCCTATAGAAATGCGACCTTTGTTTCTATCTACTGGAGGTGGCATATCATTGAAATGGGCATATATGCGAAGTTCTCTTGTCTTTTCAGGGAAAGAAAGATTAATGACTGTTTGATTGTTTCTGTCTTTGGATAGTACAACATCGTGGAGTAAATCAATATCCTCTACCCAAGCATTTTGACCTGAATCCGTCAATGGTTTGCTCATTATGTAAGCACAAGCTGTACTATTATACATCTCCTTATTGCTCCAAAAAGAAATGTTTATAGTAAGAGAACGGATAGGATTTATAAATTTGAAGTCTAAATAGGCTGTGCCAAACCCTTGTTTTCTCGGAGATAAGTTTATGTACTGATTTTCGATGTAACCACACCTTAGTCTTTTTGTGGAAAAGTTTAAACTTCCTAAGGAAACATTTTGATCTAATTCAACCGGCGTATAACTTGAAAAAAATCCATAATCGGAGGGAGTAATTGTATAGGATTCTTTATAGTAATTTTCGTCTAAGGAGAAATACATGGTCTCTCCTATTATCGGGTCATTAAGTATGACTTCATTAAAAGATGGCCAGCAATAGTTAACCACATAATCTATACCATATCCATAATTGTGGTATCCATAGCAAACAACAGCGTGCCTTAACATCCCTCCGTTTTGAACATGAAGTAGATAGCCAAAAATTGCAACAGGTCTGTTGTTTCTAAGAGAATCTGTAACGCCAAGGCCAAACAAAGACCATGAAGCAGAACCTTGGATGCCATAGTCTTCGCAATAATTATTTATTGCTTCGCTTACTATTCTTCCAGTAGATTGTGTAGATGGACAATAACTTACCAGCTTATCTTTCAGATTTGTAGAAGGGCTATATTGATTTGTACTATTCAATTCACCTGTCACCGGATCTTTAAACGCTGCATCAACAACACCATCATGGACGGTTTTATCCCAGTAATGTAAAACGACAGACCCAGCAACAAAGCCGCATGATTTATCCCAATTCTCTGGGTAAGAACAATCCTTAACATACTGATAATTGTCGACATATGTATAAAAATCATTTGGAAGTGAAGCATTATTTCCCTTTGATAATTTTTGGCGAATTTGATGAGAGGGTTCTTTTCTTAAGTTCTCTAAAAAAGTGTCAAAGTTTTTCTGCAAACGATAAGCTTCACCCAAATCAATATTGTATTTATCATCTATATAATGAACAAAAGATTCACCAATACGATAATAATAATTCATAGGCCCAAAATAATAGTTTTCTCTAGAATCATCAAAAACAAAAGGACACGTAGTTGACATAACTCCTTCTATCGATTTCTTTGAAAGCGGGTCATAAACCATGAATCCTTCATCTATATTTTCTTGAATAACAAATACGTTTCCGCTTAAGTCCCTAACTACATATTGATCGTCCAAAGGGTTTTCTAGGCCAATTGATATGGCGGCCATTTTAGATTCATTAGAAATAGATGATCGCTCATTATAATAGTCAAAATTTTCTCTATTTGTAGCGCCAAACGTGTTGATTGCCAAGAGTGTTGAAACTAGATTTAAAATCATCTATTATCCCCATCAACTATAGAGTTATATATTCCTCGAACAGTGCCAGGAAAAAAATGAATGTCACCATTATTAAAAACTACTTTTCCGTTCGAGATGCCATATTCGTAAAATATTATGTTTTCTATCTCTTCTACGTTGTCGTTTAAATATGTAAATTGAATAGAAAGTAGCAAGGAATAATTCTTAGCATCAACAGTTTTTTCCTTTTTCTCTTTATATGGTAATGCAGTTATTGACTCGATAACACGCTTTGAAAAAAGTGCATCAGAGCTTTCACGAGAATCATATATCTCTTTAACATAGTTGTTTGCTTTTTGATGAAAATACAATTTTGTTTCGATAACCATTTCATAGGTAAAAGTAAAAGAAGTTCGTGGCCAATCTTTTGTGTTTTGTCCACACGAAGAAAGCAATAACGTTATTACAATTAAAGATAAATTAGATAAACACTTATTCATATATTTGTATCTATAAACTAACACGAAAAACAAGATTGTTTCAAGATAAAATTATGATTGAAAAAATCTATAGACATTAAATATTCTTTATCAAACTCTCAAAAATACCAACATCTTCTGTAAGTGAGAGAAGTCACTTAATAGGCTTATAGAAGGCTCTATTATCTAATGGGAATACTTTATTAGAGAAGTTTCCTGGTTCAACATCTTGAAGTGCCTTATCTACGATAACCATTTTACTATCTAAATTATCTATTAAGGATAATAATAAGGCTTCTTTAGTGTATGGCATCACAGGTGAACCAAATTCTTGTTGCCCATGATGTGATAAGACCATATGTTCAAGTAATAATGGAATTTCACCAGTGAGCTTAAGTTCATCCGCGGCTTTTCTTATTTCCGCGCACATGATACTAATATGACCTAATAATTTACCTTCTAAAGAATATTTATAAACGATTGGTCCTTCAAGTTCGATGATTTTACCGAAATCATGTAATAAACAGCCTGTAATCATTAAATCATGGTCTGCATCATAGATTGGGGCGAGATAGGCAGCGTGGTCCGCCATAGTGACGCTATGCATGAGAAGACCGCTGCTATATTCGTGATGAATAGATACCGCTGCAGGATAGGAGAAGATCTTATCGCCAAACTTCTTAATCATATATTGTAAGATCTTTTGGCAGTCCTCATTCTTCACAGAAGCAACATGTTTATTAAATCTTTCAATTAATTCCTCTTTAGCGACTGGAGGAGTTTTAACAAACTTCTCGACATCTATTTCATCTAAAGGCACTAATTCGGCGGTGAGAATCTTTAATTGTAATTGTTCTTTATATTTATTAGTTTCACCAGTAATCGCTAAAACATTACCAACAATAAATATTTGTTCATCCGCTAAAGTGGCGTCCCACTTTTTAGCAACGATTTGACCACTAGCGTCTCTTAATTCAACAGAGAGATATGCTCCACCATTAGTGTTCACACCTTTTGAGACATTTCCTAATAAGAATTGTCCTTCAATGTGTTCGTGATCATTAAAATCCACTATCATCTTCATATGTAAAATCCTCCAATACTTTTTTAATCTCTTGATACTTATAACCTTTATTAACTAAAGCGGCATAAATCTTTTGTTTTAATTGATAGCCTTCATATTTCTTTTCATAGCGGCTTTTGATCTTTTCGTAGTCTCTAGTTAATAGGCTTTGTTCAACTTTATCATTTTTTCTTTTTAAATCATTAGTGACTTCTCTAGCAATATCATGATTATAGCCTTGCGCCACTAACGCTTGATAAACATGTTTCTTCTTACTTTCATAAGCGTATTTAGCGTATTTCCTATCTAACTTATCAAGTAAGGTTTTAGCTTTCTTTCTCTCAATACTTTGAGGGAAATTAACTTTATTGATTAAGGCATCTGGAATGCCTTTATCTTTAAGATGCTTAACGATTTTATTTTGTCCAAAGTTTCTTTCATTATCCCAAGCGATTAAATCTTGCATAAAGGCTTTATCATCTAATAAATCGTTTTCTTTTAATTTAGCGATAACTTTCTTTGCAGCGGCATAGTTATCTTCCTTTTTCATGAGTTTTTCTAGCATCTCTTTTTCGCTGAGATGTTTTTTACTCACAATTTGTAAAGCGTAGTTAAGAAGTGTACTCATCGCAGTGATTTCTTCTAAAGAAGCGATCTCTTTACTAGATAAGTTCTTACCAGCGTATAAATAAGAAGACACAAAGGCTTCTTTAGAGATCTTTAATGGCTCACCTTTAAAAAAGGATAAGGTCACATGATCCTTATAGAGTTTAATACCTTTAATTTTACGACTACCAGTATTTACGGATGGCACGTTTATAAACCCTCATTACGTTGTTATAAAATTTATCGATAGAATAGACATCGACAATACGATAAGCCTCATCAATAATGGCTTGTTTTTGTTCTTTGCTTAAAGATAGTATCTTTTCCACTTGTGACACAAAGGAAGCATCATCAGTAAAGAAGAAACCAGTCTTACCGTTGATGATGGTACCTGTTAAGTTACTATCAAATCTCGCTAAAACGATTTTACCCGCCGCCATAGCTTCCATAAATGTTAAGCCTTGGGTCTCAGTAATCGAAGCGGATGTATAAATATCTGCAAGATGATAATAGAATGGTACTTCAGTAGCAGGGACGAAGCCGATGAAATCGACAATATGGCTAATGCCTAATTCTTCACATAATAATTCTAATTCTTCACGATATGGACCATCGCCGACAACTAAAAGCTTCTTATCCACTTCTGGATGTTTTTGATGATAATGGGCAAAGTCTCTAACGGAGACATCCATACTCTTTTCTTTAGCGACACGTCCTAAAAGCAAGAACACCCTAGTGGTTTCTTTAATACCGTGTTCTTCCTTAAATTTCTTCGCTTTTTCCATATCGATTTTATCGCTTTTGAAGATAGAAAAATCAATACCAGTAGGAATGACATTAATATAGGCATCACTACCGACTGAACGCATATATTCTTTGGTTTTATCACTTGGAGTAATAAATTCTGTCATACGATTAGCGAGTTCTTTGGAATACACTCTCACTACACGTTTAGCGAAACGTTCCATTAAGCCACGCACGGCATAATATGTATAGTCTTCATAAGATGTGTGATATGTATAAACAATTGGAATTCTAAGAATTTTTGCGATACGTCTCGCTAAAACACCAATGGTAAAATCAGTTTGATTATGAATAACATCTGGTTTGAAGTTTTTAATAATCTTCACTGGCTTATTAGCGAAGATATTTGTAAATCTATAACCATATAATTTCTTTAAATAAATGCCTGGGACATATAAGACATTACCAATTTGTTCTAGTTTACCATCCGTTGATCTAGGCGCTACAACGAGCACTTCATGACCGTGCGCCACAAGAGTATTAGCCAAGTTGAAAGTGGATGTCGAAACACCATTAACAAATGGAGGATATGTATCAGTAAAGATGGCTATGCGCATTAATTATCTCCCATATCATCTAGTTCCACATCATCATATTCATTTTGTGAAATATCCGCAGGAACATTACCTTTGCTCTTTTTCTTAGGTTTCTTTTTACGATTGTTTGGTTTTAGTTTTGCTAATATCGCCTCACGCGACAGCTTAGAAGTTTCCACTAAAGAGGCAACCTCTTCATATCTTTCAACATATGTTTCCTTTTGTAAGGAGTAGAATGTTTGTCTGTTTGGAATATCGCCCATATGTGCTTCGTTTTTTGGTGATGAACGATAGAAAGCAGCGACAAAGCCACCAATGAGAATTGGAATAACGAATGTTGAACTTCGCCACACTAATAACGATGAACGGCAAAGCGCAATTGTTTTAGCTTTATCTGGTATACCATCAACGCAAGCCATAAAGAAGCCACTCTCCAGATTGTTTGGATTCATAAATAAACTATGGAAAACAGCTTCAGAAACACCCGCACTACCTGGAACAGGAACTAAACCAGTAATCATTTGGTGATAATTGCTTAAGAAGATGCAGTCCCAGAATTGCTTGTAATCAGGCTGTGAAGACTGATTGCCTAAAGCCTTACCAACAAAAAATGGAACAGAGAATTTCAAAATCATATAAGCCGTAAAGCAGGCAATGATTAAAAGTAAGAATGGAATGTTTGTGCTTAAACGTCTGAATTCAATTTTGAAGTTTTCCACTTGAATACGGAGGTTCTCTCTTGTTTGATCAGGATTCTTAACAATTTTGATTTTACTCAGTAAAGTGACAACAGGACCCATAACAAAATTATGAAAACCGTGCCAATAGCCCATCAAGAAGACAATAGCGATAACACCAAGGTTTAAAATAAAACCGATAATTGTTAAAGGCCAGATTGGTAATCTAAGAGGCATCTCTTGAATCTTAATACCAGTTTCAAAATAACCAAGGGAATTGATAAAGTCATATTTAACGATAAATGAGACTGTGCCAAAGACGATTAACACTACTTGATAAACAATGGAATACATAGCAAGCATAGAAACTGCACTAGAAACTTGCACGCCTTGTTTCTTAAAGGTGTAAGCTTGCATGATTTGACCACCACTAGCGCCAGGAGTAATCGCATTATAGAACTGACCAATTTGGTCAACAGCGATTGCTTGATGGAAATAGTATTTTTTAGTAAATAAGTGAGCAAAACAGAAGAGAATAAAGCTTCTAACTAAAACACAGCCCGCCATAACGGCAAGAATGATTAATAAATAGTTAGCATCAGCGGTTGATAAATAATCCCAGATTTCATGAGCGTCATCTTTAATAGCAAAGAATATTGCTAAAGCGGTGGCAATTAGAACAATGGAAATATTTAGTATGTACTTAAGAGTTGCTTTCTTATCTCTAGGCTTGCCAGAGTTCACCATCTCTTCATGTTCTTGAACTTTTTTCTCTAATTCTTTGTTTGGCATATCTAA
>CACWSI010000009.1 GCA_902763555.1 uncultured Erysipelotrichaceae bacterium
TTAGTGCTTGAATCAGCGAATATTTTAAAACTTTATCTATGATATAGTTTTTTCGTCGTGGACTTTAAGAAAAAAATACTTGATAATTGTAGGTATGAACATTAATTTAATACCTTTATATAGTTTCCTTTCTAAAAAGGAAGACAAAATCCAAAAAGAAGACCTTTTGTTTGTTGATGAAATCAACAATTATTTGATGAATGACGATTTAATCGTGCTAGAGAACGCTAAGGACGCGATTTTTAACATCATCCTTATCGGTTCAGGCGGCACAGAAAACCTCTTCTTAAAACGCCTAAAAGACTTACCAGAACCATTAGTCATTTTATCAACATCAAGAAACAATTCTTTACCAGCTTCTTTAGAGATTAAAACTTATTTAGAAAATCACAATAAACTCTGCTTCTTATTAGTGGGTGACGAAAATCACATTGCTAATATGATTAAACATATCGCGACGATTATTAATGCTTATAACAATGTTAAAGATAATCGCTTAGGTTTAATTGGAAATCCTTCTAGTTGGCTTATTGCTTCACCAGTGGAACCAAAGATGATTTATCAAAACTTTAAGCAAAATATTGTGAAGATCAAGATGAAAGAACTTGAAGAATTAATTGAGCAAGAAGAAAAAGAAATGCTCGATGTTAATGTTGTTCCTCACGCAAAAGAATTCATTGCAAAAGCGGAATCTCGTGATGATTTACAGTTCTCTCTTGTGATCTATAACGCTCTTAAAAAGTTAATAGCAAAATATCAATTAAATGGGTTAACAATCCGTTGCTTTGATATTCTTAAAAAATATAAACAAACAGCATGTCTTGCCTTAGCGATGCTCAATGAAGAAGGCATTACATCTGGCTGTGAAGGTGATGTACCTAGCTTAGTTACTATGCATATTGTTAATTCATTAACAAATCGCAGTTCTTTCATGGCAAATCCATCAAAATTCAATTATGAAGATAATTCCATCATGCTCGCGCATTGCACAGTTCCACTTAATATGGTCACTTCATATAAGTTAATGACTCATTTTGAAAGTGGGTTAGGAATTGGTGTGAAAGGTGAATTACCAGAAGGCCGTATCACCTTATGTAAAATCGCGCCTGATTACAGCTTAGAAAATACCCTTTGTATCCCAGCGAATTTGAAAGAAAACCTTTCTCTTGAAGGATACTGCAGAACGCAAATATCGGTTGCGTTAGGGGAAGAAGGACTCCTTGAAATTCTTAAGGCTAGCTTTGGAAATCACATCATTGTTTCATATGGTGATGTCTATCAAGACTTCCTTCCTTTGCTCTCTTTATTAAGACGATAATGTTTACTTTTTGTCGACAATGTTAGTAATTTTCTTCTTCATTGTTTGACATAACTACGTTTACTATGTAAAATAACACTGCTTTATGGAAAAGAATACGAATACCCAAGTTTATTATCACACACAGGATATCAAAGACGCGACCAGGGTCGCTGCACTTGCATGCTATGGTGTCGTTGATATCGCCAGACGCGAAGATACTCTTCGTACTGACAAACGCATTAAGAAAGGAATTATCGAGGATCAGGCGATTTATGTGAAGAAATTCGCAAATCGTACTTTTTCCGTTGACGTTTATTTAGTGCTTTCTAACGAAGTTAAAATTACCGAAGCTCTCGTTGAATGCCAAAAAACAATTATGTACCAACTCAATAAAAAATTTAATAAAGCCTGCACAGGTGTAAACGTCTACGGTGAGTCTTTATCCTCTCACTAATACATATGAGAACATTAAACGGACAGACTTTAAAACAGCTTCTTATTTCAGGAAGCAATAATTTATATAACCATTATCCAGAAGTGGATGCTTTAAACGTTTTCCCAGTCCCAGATGGTGATACTGGTATGAACATGAACTTAACATTAACTTCTGGTAGTAAAGAAATCCAAAATAGAAGTGATGAAAACGCTTATGAAATTAGTAAAGTTTTCTCTCGTGGCTTATTAATGGGTGCTAGAGGTAACTCTGGTGTTATCACAAGCCAAATCTTCCGTGGCTTTTCTAAAGGTTTAGATGGTTTAGAAGAAGTTAACGCTTTAGCGTTCTCTGCTGCTTTCCAAAAAGGTGTTGAAGTTGCTTATAAAGCCGTTGTTAATCCAGTTGAAGGTACAATCCTTACAGTTATTCGTGAATCAAGTCAATTCCTCGCGGATAACGTCAAAGATAACATGAGCATTGAAAAGTGCTTAGATCTCATGCTTCAAGAAGCAAGAGAATCCTTAAAAAGAACTCCAGAATTATTACCAGTTTTAAAAGAAGCTGGTGTCGTTGACTCTGGTGGTACTGGTCTTATCAGAATTTTAGAAGGTATGAGAATCGCCGCTGGTGGTGACTTCGTTGAAAGAAGCCAAGCTACTGCTACAGAAGCGCAAAACTCTACTGAAGAAGGTGAAGAAGAAGGATATTTATTAGAATTCGTCTTGAAATTATTAAAAGAAAAGAAAGCCTTCAACGAAAATAGATTCTCTAACTTATTATCCACAAATGGTGATGACTTAGTGGTCAATGTTAAAGATGATTGTGTTAAAGTTCACATCCGTGTTCTTAACCCAGGTGATATCTTAAATTACGCTCAACAATTTGGTGAATTCTTAAAGCTCAAATTAGTCAATCTTAAAGTCGGTGAATCCGCTGAAGAATTAGACTTCGAAGAGGAAGAAGAAGCCAAAGAAAAAACTGAATATGCAATGATTAGTGTTTCCGCTGGTCAAGGCATTGAAGATTTCTTAAAAGAAATTGGTGTTTCCGTCGTTGTTAAAGGCGGTCAAACCATGAACCCAAGTAGTGAAGATTTCGTTAGCGCTATTAAGAAAGCTAACGCTCATAACGTCTTCATCTTCCCAAATAACTCCAATATCGTCATGGCGGCTTCTCAAGCTTGCGATATGGTGGAAGATGCTGATACAAATGTCTATGTTATTCCAAGTAAGACAATTCCTCAAGGAATTAGCTCTGCAATTATGTTCAATCCAGAAGCTGATCCAGAAGAAAACTTCCGCTCCATGAAAGCGGCCTTAAAGAACGTCAAATCTGGTGAAGTCACATTTGCTATTAGAGATACCGAAATCGGTGGTGTAAAGGTCAAAAAAGACGATTTCATTGGTATCTTCGAAAAAGACATCGTCGTTGATAATCCAAACAAGTTAGAAACATTAATGACCTTACTTGAAAAGATGATTGATGAAGATTCAAGCATCATCACAATTCTCGTTGGTCAAGATGTTAACGATGAAGAAATGAACCAAGTCTCTGAATTAATTGCTGAAAAATTCTCCGATCTAGACTTAGATATTAGAAAAGGTGATCAACCAGTTTATTCCTTCTTAATTGGTGTTGAATAGACTAATAAATTATTAAAGATAAAGACCACATAAAAAGTGGTCTTTTTTCATATTTTAATGTATTAAAAATAGTGGCATAATATAAGTGAACAAAACCGAAAGGAAAAGATATGAAAACAAAAATTAAACTCTTTTTTGCGCTTTCAGCCACCGCTTTACTTTCTTTAACTTCATGTGGTAACGCTAAGTATGCTGAAGAAACAGATGAAGCAATTATTAATCAGTTAGAAGTCGTCAATCGTGAAGATGGCGTTTATGGTAACATCTATCTTCCAACTGAAATCGAAGGCGCTACTGTGACTTGGAAAAGTAGTAATCAAAAAGTTATCGATGCTAAATGGAATGGCGATATGGCGCCAGGCATTGTCCATAGACAAGGTAAAGACACAACCGTTAAATTAACCGCTGTTATTGACAAGAACGGTACAAAGACTCAATACGAACAAGAAGTCAATGTTAAAGCCGCCGCTCCTGAAATCGCTGATGAAGATTATCAAGCTTATTTATTTGGTCACTTCGTTGGTGAAGGTCATGGTAAAACCGAAAATGGTGAAAAGATTGCCACTGGTGAACAAATGTTCTTCGCTCTCGCTGATGTTGGCGAAGGCTTAAAGTTCAAAGATATGAACGGCTCCACAATGAACAACTTAAAACCAGTCTTATCCAGTAAGATTGGTGAAAGAGGCGTTAGAGACCCATATATCTGCCGTTCACCTGAAGGTGATACCTTCTATTTAATCGCTACAGACTTATCAGTCTATACCAGAGGCGGTTGGAACAATAACGCTAATCAAGCTACTAAGACAGGTAGTCACTCCATCATCCTTTGGGAATCCCATGACTTAGTCAATTGGACCGAAGAAAGATTAATCGAAGTCGCTGCTCCTAATGCTGGTATGGCTTGGGCTCCTGAAATGATCTATTGTGAAGAAACTGGTTCATATTACATTTTCTTCTCTTCCACAGTCATTGATGATCTTTCTAAAGGCGTTAATGCAAAGATTTTAGAAAGAGACTGTGTTTATTACACAACCACAAGAGATTTCCATCACTTCACTGAAACTAAAAAATTCATCTCCAATATCAAATATCAAGATAATATTACATCTAGAAATGAAAGAGACAATGACGCCATTAACAATGACTATCGTAAAGTCATTGATGGTTCTGTTATGAAGATTGGCGAATATTATTACAGTGCCTGTAAAGATGGTGGTAATAACGAAGATGGTGGCGGTATCAGAATCCAAAGAACAAAATCCCTTCTTCCTCAAGAACAAGAAAGACCAGATGGCCTTTATGAAGAAGCTGTTCAATGGGAATTCGTCCAAAACTTACAAGATGTTGGTTTCAAAGCCGAAGGTAGAGACGCTAACAATAAGTGCTTAGAAGGTCCAGAATGGTTCTACCTTAACCAAGCGGACAGACAAGATCCAAACGTTCCTGAAATCGGCTTAATGGCGGACTTCTATGCCAATACAAGTATTGGTTACATTCCATGGGCCACAACAGATGTTGAAGATATCAATAATGCTAATGGTTCTTGGAGACAACTTGCTAAGAATACAGAATTCAGCTGGGACTCTCAAACAAAACGTCATGGTACAATCCTCAGAATTACTGAAGAAGAAGCCAATAGACTTAAAGAAGCTTATCCAATCGCAAAGTAATATAAATTATCAAACAAATAGATTAGAGGCCTTAAAAAGCCTCTTTTCTTTATATCCATAATTATTCATAATTAAGTCATGGAAAAACTCACAAAGTCACCAAGACTCAATTACCTTTTAGGAGGAATGAATATCTTTACTCCTTATGATGTGATTAATCATTTGCCGCATCGTTATGATGATTATTCATACACTGATGAAAAAGCGATTCAAGATAAACAAAGAGTCGTTCTTTTAGGCAAGGTAATTTCTGTTCCAAGAGTGGTGCCTTTTAGGAGTGTAACCGTTCTTACTTTTGACTTCATGAGTCGAAATAGAAAGTACTATAAAATCGTTTTCTTTAATCAACCATACCTCGCTAAAACTGTAAAAATTGATGAAGAATATTCCATCATCGGAACCTTCAATTTAAAAAGAAATGAAGTCGATGGCATGAAAATGATTAAAGGGGAAGTGCCACTTGAAGAGAGGTTAAAGCCAGTTTATTCTCTTCCTCGTGATTTCCAAAACTATTTATTCGCTAATCTCGCGGAGAAGAGTTTAAAACAATTAGAAGGAAAAATCTTCTCACTTGTTCCTTATGATTATTTAAAGAAATATCGTTTAGTTAATAAAGAACAAGCTCTTAATTGGGCTCATCATCCTCATAGTTATCAAGAAATTCAACAAGCTCTCCGTCATTTAAAATATGAAGAAGCATTACTTTTCTCACTTAAAAACCAATTAATTAGAGAAAGTAACAAATCTTTATCTAAAATTAGAAAAGAACCGATTGATATAGACATATGCCAACCATTTTTAGATACCCTCCCTTATAAATTAACTGAAGACCAATTGACCGCTTCAAAGGAAATCATTGAAGATATGAATCAAAATGGTCTGATGTATCGTTTGCTTCAAGGTGATGTTGGTACAGGTAAAACTTTAGTGTGCTTTGTAGCGATGTACGCCAATCACTTAAGAGGTGATCAAGCCGCTTTAATGGCGCCGACAGATGCCTTAGCGAGACAACATTACGCTAACGCATTAAAGCTCTTTAAAGATACAAAACTAAAGATTGCTTTGTTATTAGGTTCAACTCCTGCCAGTGAGAAAAAACAAATCAAAGAAGATTTAAAAGAAGGTTATATCGATATCATCATTGGCACCCATGCTTTGTTCACCAAAGATACTATCTATTCCTCTCTTGGTTTAGTGGTTATTGATGAACAACATAGATTTGGCGTTAACCAGAGAATTGCCCTTGCTAGTAAGGGTGATCACGCTGATTTATTGATGATGTCAGCCACTCCAATTCCTCGTTCATTAGCCTTAACTCTTTATGGTGATTTAGATATCTCCACCTTATATACATTCCCAGCTACTAAACGTGATGTTAAAACCGTCATCATGAATAGTGAAAATGAGAAGATATTTGGGGCTATTGATTATGCTCTTAGTAACAATAAACAAGCTTATGTTATCGCACCTTTGATTGACTTCAGTGAAGATGGAAGATTTTCAGTTGAACAATTATTTGCGAGATTTGCCCTAAAGTATAAAGCCGCTGTGGGATTACTTCACGGCAAAATGAAGCAAGAAGAAAAAGAACAAGTTTTAGATAAATTCTATAAAGGTGAAATCAAAATCTTAGTGTCCACACAAGTTGTAGAAGTTGGCATTGATGTTAAAAACGCCAATACAATGATCATCTATGATGCGACACATTTTGGTTTAGCCTCCCTCCATCAATTAAGAGGTCGTATCGGTCGTGATGGCTCAAAGAGTTTCTGCATCTTAGTCACTAATGAAGAAGACGCTGATAAGTTAGACATCTTAACCAAGAGTGAAGATGGTTTCGCCATTGCTGAAGAAGATATGAAACAAAGAGGACCAGGCGAACTGGCTGGTGTTAAACAATCTGGTATCCCAGACTTTGCTTTCTTAAATGTCGTGGATGACTATAAGATCTTTGTTGTCGCTAGAGACGATGCAAAAGATATTCTTAAGAATAAGGACAATAAAAACTATCAGTGGCTCATCAAATATGCCACCTCATTAATTAACCAAGAAGATATTAAAAAAGCTTAGCAGTTTTATTAATTAATAAGTGTCTAATTAGTGAGAGGCAAAAACTATGACACGAAAAGCAAAAGGATGGATAATCGCAGGATCAATCGTTGGTGGCGTATCTATTTTGTTCGCTGGTTTTCTCGTTTACGCTTTCACACATTTTGGGAGAGCCGGAGGAGTTGAACAGATTAAAGCCAGTAGGATTGGAACCAGAGCTTATTTAAACGAAAGGTCTGTCGTAATAAACAAACATAAATTCATTTATTATAACGTCATATCATCTAGAGACGGTGAGTGGATTTTAATGGATAAATCTAGTTATATTATCAATACCGATATGGATTTTGGTTTTAGATATAAAAACGCTGGTACTATCATTACTGCTTATGGTGACGCTCAAGAACCTAGAGATATGGGTCCATACTATGGGAATGAGGCTTATAATTCCTATCAGGTGTATGGTGGTTTTAAAATAACCATTGATGAGTTGCAAGACCTCGATCATTTAAATCTTGGAATATTCGAACATTGGTGTTAACAAAAATGACTGTTCTATCTAGACAGTTATTTTTTCTTTAGGAGTATTCGCGCAATCATGCTAGAATATTAAATCGAGGATTTAATTATGAAAATTGCGGTTGATGCGATGGGTGGAGACAATGGCAGTAAGCCAATTGTACAAGCCGTCAAAGAATTCTTACAAGAAAACAAAGATGTTGAAATAGTCGTTTTTGGTAAAGAAGAGGAACTTCAAGAACTCTCTTCTATTTGCCGTATTATAAATGCTCCAGATATCGTTCCTATGGAAGCGGGAGCCTTAGAAGTTTTAAGAATGAAGAATTCTTCTATGTGCAAAGCCATAAGCACAATGAAAGAAGAAGGATTTGATGCGGTTATTTCCGCTGGTTCAACTGGTGGCTTCTTAAGTGCCGCTACTTTGATTCTTAAAGCCATTCCAGGTGTGAAGCGTGCTTGTTTAGTCACAGCTTTCCCAACCAAGATTAAAGGTAAGAAAGTTGTGGTTTTAGATGTCGGTGCTAATAATGAAAATAACGCTGAAGAATTATTACAATTTGCCTATATGGGTAAAGCCTATAATCAAGCCTTATTTGCCACTAAAGAACCTAAAACATATTTATTAAGCAATGGTAGCGAAGCACACAAAGGTTCACCTTTGGTGAAACAAGCTCACCAACTTTTATTAGATAATAAGTTTGAAGGCTTCATGGGCAACATGGAAGCAAGAGATGTCTTAAACGGAGATGCTGATATTTTAGTTTGTGATGGCTTCTCTGGCAATGTCTTACTTAAAGGTATGGAAGGCATTGCTAAAATGATGTCTGGCATGATTAAAAACAATTTCAAAAAGAACTTATGGACTAAGCTAGGTTACTTACATGTCCGTAAAGGCTTTAAAGATATGTCTGAAACTATGGATTATAAATCCACAGGTGGCGCAATGCTATTAGGTCTTAATGGTGTTGTTGTTAAAGCACACGGTAATAGTGACGCCTATTCCTTTAAGAGCGCTTTAAAAGTCACCAAACAAATGGTGGACTACCAAGTCGTTAATAATATTAAGGAGAGCTTAAAGAATGAATAATGTAAGTGATTTACTTAAAAAGCTTCATATCACTTATAAAGACCTCGCTATTTACGAGCAAGCTTTAACGCACCCTTCTTATAATGGAGATGCTAATACTAAGCACCAAGACTATGAAAAATTAGAATTCATGGGTGACTCAGTTTTAGGCTATGTAACCGCTGACCTTGTCTATAAGAATAGGCCAGAGATGTCAGAAGGTGACTTAACAAAGTTAAGAAGTGTTTTAGTTTCCACTAAACCATTAGCGGCTTATGCTCGTAAAATCTCCTTAGATCAATACGTTAGAATTGGCCATAGCATTACCGCTAGTCAAGTCAAAGAAAGCGATAAGATTTTAGAAAACGTTTTCGAAAGTCTCATCGGTGCCATCTATTTAGATGCTGGCTTAAAAGCGGCTTATCGATTTATTAAATATATCTTATTAAAAGATATTAAGACATATGACGCTGATAATCTCACCGACTACAAAACAAAGTTACAAGAAGAGATTCAAGCGGAACATCGTGACGCAGTCCAATACGTCACAATCTCACAAAGCGGTCCAGCGCATGACCGCACCTTCACTGTGCAAGTTAGATATAACGACATCGTTTTAGGAACTGGTACAGGCAAGAGCAAAAAGAAAGCCGAAGAAATGGCGGCCAAAGATGCGCTTAGTAAAAGGAGTGTCCTCTAATGGGTCTAATTGCTTTTCTAAAAGAAAAATTTGCAAAGAAAGATAAGAAAGTTGATAAATATCAAGAAGGTTTAAGTAAGTCTCGTAAGAACTTCTCTTCTAAACTCAATAACTTATCTGAACGCTATAAAACCGTTAACCAAGATTACTTTGATGAATTAGAACAAATCTTAATCGAAAGTGACGCTGGTATTTCATTCACCTTAAATGTCATCGAAGAAGTACTTAATCAAAGTAAAAAAGAACACATCACTGATCCAAAGCAAATCAATGAAATCTTGGTTGATAAGATGTTCGTGGGCTACGCTGAAAAAGGTGACATTCAAAACGATGTCGTCTTTAGAAAAGACGGCCCAACAGTTTTATTAGTGGTTGGTGTTAATGGTGTTGGTAAAACCACAACAATCGCTAAACTTGCCCATCGTTACCTTAATCAAGGTAAGAAAGTTCTTCTCGTGGCCGCGGATACATTCCGTGCGGGTGCGGTCGAACAATTAACCACATGGGCGGAGCGCCTTAAGATTAATATCGTGACTGGTAAACCAGAAAGTGATCCAGCATCTGTTGCCTATGATGGTGTTAAAAAAGCCAAAGAAGATAATATCGATTTAGTCATCGTTGATACCGCTGGTAGATTACAAACTAAAAACAATCTCATGCTTGAACTTGGCAAGATTAAACGTGTCATGAGCAAAGAAATTCCAGATGCTCCTCATGAAACATTCTTAATCATTGATGCCACAACTGGTCAAAACGGTGTTGTGCAAGCCAAAGCCTTTAAAGAAGTTACTGACTTAACTGGTATTGTCATTACTAAAATGGATGGTACCTCAAAAGGTGGCATCATCTTAGCGATTAGAGATGAATTAGGTGTTCCTGTTAGATTCATTGGTCTTGGTGAAAAGATGGATGATTTAGAGGAATTCGATTTAGATAAATACCTCTATGGTTTATGTGTGGAGAATAACTAATGGATAAGATTAAGAAGACTATTCGTTATAACACTCTCCTTCATATCTATGGTAGTTTATTGAGTAAAACTCAATATAGCTTCGCTGATGCCTATTTCTCTTATGATTTATCATTAAGTGAAATCGCCGAAGCTCATAGTGTTAGTAGAAGCGCTGTTGAGGATGCTATTAAAAAAGCGCTTAAGAAATTAGATGATTATGAAAAAGAACTCAAAGTTCTTGAAAAGAATAATAAGATCCTCGAACTCGTGGCTAAGGCCAAAGATTTAGAGGGAAATGAAAAGATACAAGCATTAGAAGAAATAGAAAGGATAATTTATAGTTATGGCATTTGAATCATTAACTGAACGCCTTTCTGGCATATTTAAAAAGATTCGTGGTCAAGCCCGTTTAACTGAAAGCAATATGGAGGAAATGCTTAAAGAAATCCGTGTCGCTCTTTTAGAAGCTGACGTTAATTATAAAGTCGTAAAAGAATTCACAAATAACGTCAAAGAAAAGGCTTTAGGCCAAGATGTATTAAGTAAACTTAATCCAAGCCAAATGCTCGTTAAAATCGTGCATGAGGAATTAATTGAATTATTAGGCAGTGATGACGCTGAAATTAAGTATCAAACAGGTCGACCAACAATCATTATGCTCGTTGGTTTACAAGGTAGTGGTAAAACCACAACCGCTGGTAAGCTTGCCTACTTATTAAAAAACAAACTTAAAAAGAAAGTCTTAATGGCAGCTTGTGACGTTTACCGTCCTGCGGCTATTGACCAATTAGATCAACTCGCTAAATCCGTTGGTGTTGATATCGTTAACATGGGCACAAAAGTGAACCCAGTTGATATCGCTAAAGTGGCGAAGAAAAAAGCCTATGATGAAGACTATCATGTTTTAATCATCGATACCGCTGGTCGACTCCAAATCGATGAAGCTTTAATGGACGAATTAAATAATATCAAACGTGATGTTGAACCACAAGAAATTCTCCTCTTAGTGGACGCAGCTGCTGGTCAAGATGCAGTGAACGTTGCTAATGCCTTTAATGATAAAATATCATTAACAGGTTGCATTATGTCCAAGTTAGATGGTGATGCCCGTGGTGGTGCCGCTTTATCAATTAGACATATGACTGGTGTCCCAATTAAGTTCACTGGTGTTGGTGAAAAAGTCACCGATTTAGATATCTTCCATCCTGACCGTATGGCGGACCGTATCTTAGGTATGGGCGATGTCATGACTCTCGTGGAAAAAGCCCAACAAGAATTAGACGAAAAAGAAGTTAAACATTCAATGAACAAGATGATGTCTGGTTCATTTGATTTAAACGATATGCTCGCTCAGATGAAACAAGTCAATAAACTTGGTTCATTAGGCGGTCTTCTCAAACTTATTCCAGGTATGCCAAAAATCACACCTGAACAACAAGAAATGGCTGAAAGAGAAATGCGTAATTTTGAAATTATCATTAACTCCATGACCAAAGAAGAAAGAAAGCATCCTGAACTATTTAAATATTCTCGTAAACAAAGAGTCGCTAATGGCTCTGGTAAGACCATGCAAGATGTGAATAAGGTCTTAAAGAAATACGAGCAAATGAAAGAAATGATGAAGAAAATGGAGCAATACCGTAAGACCGGAAAGATGCCTCCAGGCGGCTTAGGCGGCATGGGCGGCATGGGTGGTATGGGCTTCCCAGGAATGTAAAAAAAGAGTGAGGAATAATTAACCTCACTTTTCTTTTATAAACTTTTTACCTTTTTCAATAGCGTCCTTTTCCCATTTAGGAGTTTCATCACTATTTAGTTCATCCATTAATTTCTTTTCTTGCTTACTTAATGGATAATCCTTTAATAGATCTGGACGATATTCTTTTGTGAGTTTTAAGGATTGTTTTTTACGCCATTTTTCAATTGCGCCATGATTACCTGAATATAAGATATCTGGAATATACTGACCATCATATTCAAATGGCTCACTGTATTGAGGATATTCTAATAATCCGTTTTCAAATGACTCATCAACGATAGATTCAGAAGCGATAACGCCATCAAGTAATCTAATTACTGAATCACTAATAATTTGAGCACCGATTTCTCCACCTGTGAGAATATAATCGCCAATAGACACTAATTCATCAACGTATTTATTGATGCGTTCATCTGTGCCTTCATAATGACCACAAATAAGGATAAGGTGTTCATAGTTTTTAGCAAAATAGCGGGCACGGGCTTGATTGTAAGTCTTTCCTCTTGGCGAAAGAAGGATGACATGACTATTCTCTTTTTTGACTGATTTTAAGCAATCAATAACTGGCTGACACTTCATGATCAAACCAGCGCCTCCACCGACTGGCGCGCTATCAACGCGGCCATATTTATCAGTGGTAAAATCTCTAATATTAATAACTTCGATTTGAACTTTTTCTTTCGCAATTGCGCGTTTGATGATGGAATTGGTTAAAAAACCATCAAAGAATTCTGGGAACAATGTAAGAATACTTATTTTCATAACATGCCTCCAATAACGTTAATCTCGATTTCCTTTTTGCTAATATCAACTCTTCTAATAAAAGCTTTAATGAAAGGCACAAAGAAATCTTCTTTTCCTTTTCTTTTAACTCTTAAAGTGAGTTGAGCAGGGAACTCTTCAACTTGACTAACTTCGCCTAATTCTTGACCTTTATCGTCTAAAATTTTGCAACCTACAAGGTCCACAAAGTAGTATTCATCTTTTTCTAAAGAATCGTAGTCTTTTTCGGCTTTGATTTCATAGCCTTTATACGCTAAAGCTTCTTCCTTAGAATTGACACCTTGAACTTTAACGAAGTCAAACATACCGCTTCCACGATATGCCTCGACAGTCACAACGATACGTTCCTTGGTATTAGGCGAACACAAAAATACTTCCTTACCTTTTTGATAACGAGTTTCGGCAAAATCAGTTTTACTTAAAACCTTAAAAGTACCATCTAAGGAGAAGGCATCAGTAATATAACCAAGTAATAAGCATTCGTCTTTCATATTATTAACAAAAAAGAGGATTAATCCTCTTTTCTTTCATCATCAAAGGATTCGAACTTGAGATGGACGTGCTTTTCTTCACTTTTGCCAGCGATGGAAACGACTTCTCTGATAGCGTTAGCGATTAAACCTTTACGGCCAATGAGTCTAGCGGTATCGTCTTTTTCCGCGGCAATGATAATTAAGACGTCTTTTTCTTCTTCGTTCACTCTAAGAAGAACTGAACTTGGATCTTCAATGATTGGATCAATAATTGTTTTAACAATTTTCTCGTAATCCATCGTTAAGCTCCTTATTTCGCGTTTTTCTTATTTGCAACGTATTTGGCGTTTAAACCCTTACGGTTGAACATAGCTTTAACTGTTTCTGATGGAACAGCACCGGCGTTTAACCATTTTAATGCTAATTCTTCATCGATGACGGCATTTTCAATACCTTTGGCTGGATCATAGTAACCAATTTGTTCAATGATACGACCATCACGAGCGAAGTGAGAGTCAGCGGCGACGACACGGAAGAATGGATCTTTATGTCTACCGATTCTTGTTAATCTAATTTTAACTGCCATAATAATAGCCTCCTAATTTTTAATTCCTCGACAATATTACTAGTAATAATAATAAGTGTCAAGCATTTTTGCTTTACAGTAATGATATTTCATAAAAAAGAGGTTGCAAATAACTTTGTATATTGTTATTATACTTGAGCATGTTTTAAAACATGATACGGGTGTTCCGCTGTCAAAATTGAGAATGAACATCAAGAGATAGTTGTATGTAGGAGGTCGAAAAAGATTTATGAACAATAATCTTGTTAAAGAGATCACCGCTAGTCAATTACGTAATGATTTACCAGAATTCACTTCTGGTGACGAAGTCAAAGTTTCCGTTCGTATCGTTGAAGGTAACAAGACTCGTATCCAAAACTTCCAAGGTGTTGTAATTTCCCGCCGTGGAGGTGGTGTCTCCGCCACATTTACAGTTCGTAAAATGAGTGGTGGCATCGGTGTTGAAAGAACTTTCCCAGTTCATTCTCCATCCATTGCTTCTATCCAAGTTATCCGTAAGGGTAAAGTTAGAAGAAACAAAATCACTTACATCCGTAAATTGTCTGGCAAATCTGCTCGTATTAAAGAAATTCTCTAATCAGCAAACAGATAAAAATGGGCTTGTTAAAAGCCCTTTTTTATTGCCTTTTGCGCGCATATACTCATATAATGAGATAGATGAAAAACAAGAAACTTCTCACAGTATTAAGAGCCTTAGGTGCATTTGCTTTGCTTCTTGCTGTCTGCTTAAGCGGAGCACTTATTTTTCATTCTTATTATTATGAATTAATTTATGTCTCTGGAACTTCTATGTCCCCAACACTAAATGGCACAGAAGATGATGCTAGTGGTTCACTAGTGGATTTTGGTATTGTCGATGCTCATAAATCTGCTTTAAATCACATTAAGCGTTTTGATATTGTTAGTACTTACTACCCAGACTCCACTGACTATGATGCTCAAGGCAATCTTTACAAGAACGCTAAAAAGAAGATTAAAAGAGTGGTGGCGCTTCCTGGTGAAACATTCAAAGTTGAGAAGGGCAAAATCTACGTTTTAAATGGCACCGATTTTGAATTACAACCCGCCACATTTAAAACTATTCCTTCGCAAGAAGAAGACTATACAGGCAAAGATACAATCGCTCCTATCACTTTAGGAGAAGATGAATATTGGGTCTTAGGTGATAACCGTAAAGCTAGCCGAGATTGTGCCTTTTTAGGTAAGCCAATTAAGTATGAAAATCTCTTTGGTGTTTTAGTGGCGATTGAAGGAAAAGGCAAGTTATATTTAAAGAGATATACATGTCCAAACTGCGGCAAAACTTACTCCGCAAAAGGTGGTAATGTTTGTCCAAATTGTTATGTTGATTTAACGCCAGAATATGATGTTGGTAATAAACAATATCACTGGCCAACTTTCTATTAGAGGTAAGAAGATGGCGCAACAAATTCATTGGTTTCCAGGACACATGAACAAGGCCTTAAATGAGGTCGAAAATAAGGTTAAACTCGTTGACGTTATCATCGAGCTTTTAGATGCGCGTGCACCTATCTCTTCTATTAACGAAAATTTAGAAAAACTTATCCAAAATAAAAAGAAGATTATCGTTCTTACAAAAATCGATTTAGCCGATCCAGAAGCCACAAAAACATGGGTCGAGGAATTAAAGAAAAAATACGATATCATTCTCACTTTGGATTTAAAAAACAATAGTGCTGAGTCCATTCTTTCTAAAGCCGTTATTTCTTTAGGAAAAGATAAATGGGCCAAAGAAATGGCTAAAGGTATGAAGCCTCAACCAATTAGAACGATGATTATTGGCATTCCTAATGTAGGCAAATCATCATTAATTAACAGACTTGCCAAAAGAAAAGCCGCAGGTGTCCAAAATAAGCCTGGATACACACGTGGCGAGCAATGGATCAAAGTTAATAAGGATTTCCTCCTTTTAGATACCCCAGGAATCCTTCCAATGAGCTATGAAAACCAGAAAAAGGCTGCAAATCTCGCCTTAATTGGTGCAATTCGCGAAGATATTCTTCCAAATGAGCAATTAGGAGAGTTACTTTTAGCCTATTTACGAAACCAATACCCGTCTGCCTTATTTGAAAGATTTGCGATTGAAACAATTGAAGATAGAATTAAAGTTTTGAATCAAATTGCCGAGAAAAGAAAACTCGTGGATAGTGTAGGTCAAAATGATTTAATCCGCGCTGAAGCTCTTTTACTCAAAGAATTCAAAGACGGTTTATTAGGAAGAATCACATTAGAGAAATATGGCGCTTGAGTTAGATGAGCAATATTACGCTCAAGGTTATAAGTTAATAGTGGGCTGTGATGAAGCCGGTCGAGGTTGCTTGCTTGGACCAGTTTTTGCTGCTGCGGTTATCTGGCCTCAAGGACTAGAATCCCCTCTTATTAATGACTCTAAAAAGCTTACTGCTAAGAAGAGAGAAGAAGCCTATGATTTCATTATTAAAAACGCTATCGCATATGGCATTGCATCCGTCAGTGCGGATGAAATAGATGAGGTTAATATTTATAATGCTTCACGTATGGCAATGCAGCGCGCTATTGAGAATATGAAACATGATTTTGATCTTGTTTTAACGGATGCGATGAAGATGCCAAATTACCCAAAACCAGTGGTCGATATTATACATGGTGATGCCCAATCAATGTGCATTGCGGCGGCTTCAATTTTAGCGAAAGTTTCCCGTGACCGCTTATGCTTAGAACTAGATGAAAAATATCCACAATACAACATCAAGAATAACAAAGGATATGGCACTAAAGACCATCTAGAAGCGCTCAAAGAGTATGGCCCAGTAAAACACCTGCATCGCTTCACTTACGCTCCTGTCAGAGCCTGTTTTATTGAAAAAGTTTCACTATTTTAAAAATATTTCGGACAAATTTAAAAAATCGCCCCTATTTAATCTATAGGAGGCTTTTTTATTTATGATTGAATATGACTCAAGAAAAATCTTAATTTACCTCGCTGTCAAATATGATGGTGATCCATTCAAAATTATTAACGCTGTGCGCTTACGTGAGGACGAACATGTTCCTTATTCAGAAATGGAAAAGGTGTGCGACAGTATTAAAAGCAAAGTAATCACTTATTTAGATAAGGATTTCCCAGATACTCTAAAAAAGATGTTTCGTCCACCTTTAGTGCTTTTCTATTACGGCGATATCACTTTACTAGATGATAACAAACGCCGCTATGGAGTCGTGCAGCGATGGAAAATAAAGTGAGAACAATTGCAGTTCTAGGTTCTGGTATTGATAACTGTTATCCCGAAGAAAATAAAGAACTATATGAAAAACTAAAGAAAGAAGAATTAGTTATCAGTGAATATCCAAATATGTCTGAACCTGATAAAACACACTTTCCTATGCGTAATAGATTAGTGGTAGCGCTTTCTGATGCTTTAATCGTTCCACAAATAAATTCTCATGTTAGTGGAACCACAATCTCAGTCAATCTTGCAGTGGGTAATAATAAGCCAGTGTATGTCGTTCCACATTCCATTTTTGAGGAGACAGTGAATAACGATTTAATCCAAGAAGGCGCCAATGTTGCGGAAAGCGGAAGACAAATATTAGAAGATTTGCACTGGGACTAAAAAAGGAAATTTTTCTTAAATAAAGTTCTCTTTTATTTAATTAAGGAATAAAGGAATTTGCTCGTTGACAAGCATTATGAGTAGGCTTATAGTTTTGAAACGGAAAAGACGTATGAAGTTAGTTATTGTTGAATCACCTGCCAAATGTACAACCATCAAGCGCTATCTAGGTGACAACTATATCGTCATGGCGTCACTCGGACATATTCGTGACCTAGCCACATCTGGAAAAGATGGTTTAGGCGTGGATGTTAATAACGATTTTTCGCCTACATATATTATCAATAAAGACAAGCAACACATCGTTCGCGAACTTAAAAACGCGATGGATAAATGTGATGAAGTTATATTAGCAACCGACCCTGATAGAGAAGGTGAAGCTATTGCGTGGCACTTAGCCCAAGTTTTAGGCTTGGATGTTGAAACCACTAAGAGATTAGAATTCCACGAAATTACTCGTGATTCCATTAGTGAAGCTATGAATCATCCAAGAACCATTAATAAGTCACTTGTTTCTTCTCAAGAAACACGTCGTATTATTGACCGTATTATTGGCTTCAAATTATCCACGCTTTTATTTAAGAAGATTCACTCCCGTTCCGCGGGTAGAGTGCAATCCGCTACATTAAAGATGATCGCGGATCACGATGATGAAATCGCTAAATTCGTGCCAGAAGAATATTGGACAATTACCACCAAGATTAAAGCATTAAATAAAGAATTCAGTGTCGCTTTACTTTCTGATAATGGTCAAGATGTTGAAATCAAAAATAGTGAACAAGCTCACGCTATTTTAGATAGAATTCCTGAAAAGTTAAACGTTGCGAAAGTTGAAAAGAAAATCAAGATTAGTGATAGTAAAGAACCATTCATTACTTCCACCTTACAACAAGAAGCTTTCTCTCGTTTAAAATTCAAAACAAAGAAAACCCAATTAGTTGCGCAGCAACTATATGAAGGTATCGAAGTTGATGGTGAACATGTTGGTTTAATCACCTATATGCGTACTGATAGTACACGTTTATCACCAACATTCGTCCAACGTGCGACTGACTATATCACTGAAAAATTTGGTAAAGAATACTTAGGCCACGCGAAAAAGATTAGACAAGTTAGTATGATGCAAGATGCTCACGAAGCGATTCGTCCAACAAGCAACCATCGTACTCCAGAATCCGTGAGAAAATTCTTAACAAACGATCAATATAATCTTTATAAATTAATCTATAACCGCACACTTGCATCTTTGATGCAGTCTAAGAAAGATGAACAAATGACCGTCTTCTTAGAAGGTGATGGATTAATGTTCAAATTAGATTTAACTCGTACCCTCTTCCAAGGTTATGAAGCAATCTATAAAGATGCGGAAAAAGAAGAAAATCATTTCGAATTCTTCCCAGACTTTGAAAGTGATGAACAATTCGAAGTCACACTTAAAGAAACTGAACAAAAGTTTACACAACCTCCAGCCCATTATTCTGAAGCGAAGATTGTTAGACTTATGGAAGAAGTCGGTATTGGTAGACCATCAACATATGCCTCCACAATTGATACCATCAGAAAGAGAAAATATGTTGATAACGAAAGTGGTATCTTAATTACCACAAAACAAGGTAACTTAACTTCTGTTGTCTTGAATAAATACTTCCCAGAAATCGTTAACACTAAGTACACAGCGACTATGGAAAAGAAACTCGATAACATTGAAGAAGGTAACCAATCTAGAAGCAAGATTTTAAATGATTTCTACTTCCCATTTATCGAAGAATTCGATAGAGTTAGCAAAATCATGTATAAAGAAAGCTTTGTTGAAACTGGTGAAAAGTGTCCAAAATGTGGTGCGCCACTAGTGATTAAGGAAGGTAAAAATGGTCAATTCGTCGGCTGTTCTAACTTCCCAGAATGTAAATACGTTCAAAAGCAAGAAAGCGATGCACCAAAGCCAACTCCAATTGGTGAAAAGTGTCCTGAATGTGGCGGTGAATTATTGCTCAGAAACAAAAATGGTAATTCCTTCATCACATGTTCCAACTTCCCAAAATGCCGTTACACTAGAAAAGTAGCGAGCTCAAATACTTCTCCAGTGATCGAAGAAGAAAAGAAAGTCAAAGATTGTCCAGATTGCGATGGCTACCTAGTCAAGAAGAAAGGCCGCTTCGGCTACTTCCTTGGATGTATCAATTATCCAAAGTGCAATCACATGGAAAGAATCTTAAGGAAAAAACGGAAGTAAGTCCGTTTTTTTCATATTTTTGTTATGATAATTGTATGAATAAACCTGAACAAGAGTTTTTAGATCATCTCTTAAATGTGAGAAACTACTCCAAAAAGACAGTCTCTAGTTATCAAGAAGACATTGATAAGTTTTGTGCTTATCTTTTCAAGGAAGACGTTCTTTTAGAGAAAGTGGATACGATGATTATCCGTAATTTCTTAACGGAAGAAATGGCTAGAGGTGTTAGTAAGAGAAGCTGTAAGAGACGTCTATCATCGTTAAGACACTTCTATAAATATATGGTAAATGTAGGTTACTTAGATGATAACCCATTCATTTTCATAAGCGCCCCAAAGGTGCCAACAAAATATCCTCACGCTTTGTACAAAGATCAAATTGAGCAGATTTTTAAAAGAAACGCTGAAAGACAAGATTCACTTAAATCTCGTGACCAAGCAATCCTAAGTTTGCTCTATTATTCTGGTATTCGAGCGGAAGAATTAGTGAACCTAAATGTCCAAGATGTGCAATTAAGAGACAGGGTGGTACGTGTTTTGGGTAAAGGTAACAAGGAAAGAATCGTTCCTTTTGCCCCCGATTGTCAAAAAGCCATCAAGTACTATATTGAACACGAAAGAATGGAACTATTAAAGAAGAGCAAGGACCATCCAGCTTCCTTATTCTTAAACGCTAAAGGTAAAAAGCTAACCACTAGGGGACTAGAGTATATTTTGGACGCTATTGAAGAGAAAACAGGTGTATTTGTAGGTTTACACCCACACATTCTCAGACACTCATTTGCGACACACTTATTAGAAAACGGAGCGGACCTCCGTGTTATCCAGGAACTCCTCGGACACGAGAGCATAAACGCTACACAGGTCTACACTCACGTCACAGAGGAAGCGATGAAGGAAACGTATATGTCTGCTCACCCAAGAGCTAAAAAGAAATAATATTTATATTTTTCTTGCGCGCTCACTAGGGTTTTGTTAATATATTAAACGCTGTGGATACAGCAAATACACACATTGTGGATTGAACCGCCAATGTGCTTGTTGAAAACAAGTGGTCGGGTTCTTCGAAGCAATGGAGGTACAACAAAAGGAGGCCTAAAAATGGCAGAAGAAAAGAAAGAAGTTCTCGAAGCTGAACAAGCTCCAGAACAAGCTGCCCCAACAATGGAAGCAGTTATGCATGATCCTGATGCACCAGTTATTACAATGAGAAAACTTCTCGAAGCCGGTGCTCACTTTGGTCATCAAACCCGTAGATGGAATCCAAAGATGAAAAAGTACATCTATGGTGCAAGAAATGGTGTTTACATCATTGACTTACAACAAACAGTCGACGCAATTACAGTTGCCTACGCCAAAATGAAAGAAATCGTTGATAACGGTGGCAAAGTCTTATTCGTCGGTACAAAGAAACAATGCCAAGAAGCTGTCCAACAAGAAGCTTTACGTTCCGGCAGTTTCTACATCACCAACCGTTGGTTAGGTGGTACATTAACAAACTTCAAGACCATCCAATCCAGAATTAGATACTTGAAAGATCTCGAAAGAAGAGAAGAAGAAGGCGAACTTGATTTATTAAGCAAAGTTGAAGCCGCTCAACTCAGAAGAGAAAAAGAAAAATTATCCAAGAACTTAGATGGTATTAAGGAAATGAGAAAAATTCCTAACGCCATGTTCGTTATTGACCCACGCATTGAACACAATGCTGTTGCCGAAGCTAGAAAGTTAGGCATCCCAGTCTTCGCTATCGTTGACACAAACAGTGATCCAGATGTCGTTGACTATGTCATTCCAGCTAACGACGATGCAGTTCGTTCCTTCAGCTTAATCTTAGCCGTCATCGCTGACGCTATCGTTGAAAGTAAGAATGGTGTCCCAGTCGTGGCCTATACAAAAGATGAAGGCGAAGCCGTCACAATGAAAGAAGTCATTCGCCAAACAGAAAAAGAAAATGCTGAAAAATTAGCAAAGATCAGAGCTGAAAGACAAGCCCGTCAAGAAGCTTATGAAAAAGAACAAGCCGAAAGAGATGCTCGCCGTAACGCTGAAAAACAACAACGTAGAGCCGCTAAACCAAAGGCCCCAAAAGCTGAAGGTGAAGAAGCTCCAACCGCTGCTGAAGAAGCCAAGGAAGCTCCAAAGGCTGAAGGAGAAGACAAATAATGGCCTTAATTGATTTAATCAAACAATTACGTGATAGAACCGGTGCGGGTCTTATGGACTGCAAAGCCGCTTTATTAAACAACGGTGAAGATTTAGACAAAGCTACCGACTGGTTAAGAGAAAAAGGTTTAGCCAAAGCCGCTAAGAAAGCTGATCGTATTGCTGCTGAAGGTTTAGCCTTAACAAAGACATGCGAAAAATGCGGTAAATCCGTCGTTATCGAAGTTAACTGTGAAACAGACTTCGTCGCTAAAGGTGATGCTTTCCGTGAATTAGTGGAAAACTGCGCTAAAGTCATCTTAGAAAAAGAACCAAAAGATGTTGAAGAAGCTAAAGCTTTAACAACTGACTTATTCACAGACGCTACAGTTAAAATGGGTGAAAAATTCGACTTACGTAGATTCACTCTCATTAACCAAGAAGCCGGCCAATTCGTTTACACATACATCCACATGGGTGGTAAGATTGCCGTTGCGGTCGTCTTAGATAAAGAAGATCCAGAATTAGGTAAAGGTATTGCTATGCACATCGCCGCTAATAACCCAGCCTACTTAGACACAAACGCTATCGGTAGTGATGCTATCGAACACGAAACAAAGATCCAACTCGAAGCTGCTAAGCAAGATCCAAAACTCGCTGGCAAGCCAGAAGAAATGCTCAAGAAAATCATCGGTGGTAAAGTTAACAAATACTTCGCCGAAATGGTTCTTCTTGAACAACCATACTTACTCGATACTGAATCTGGTAAGAAAGTTGGCCAAGTCCTTCAAGAAAAGAAGACAAACGTTCTCAAATACGTCCGTTACCAAGTTGGTGAAGGTATTGAAAAACGTAAAGATGATTTCGCTAGCGAAGTCATGAGCCAAATGAAGTAATTAAACAATTAAAAGAAGCACCTTTTGGTGTTTCTTTTTTTAGGAGGCAAAACATGGCATATAGAAGAGTTTTATTAAAGCTATCAGGCGAAGCCTTAAAAGAAAATAGTGACGCTATTCTTTCCGCTGAAGCATTAGATAACATGGCGCAAATGGTTAAGAAAATCCATGAAAGTGGTGTCCAAGTTTGTATCGTTATCGGTGCTGGTAACATCTGGCGTGGTAAGATTGCCAAAGACGCTGGTATGGATCAATTTGAAGCGGATTATATGGGCATGATGGGTACAGTTATTAACGCTGTGGCATTAGGCGCAAGATTAAAAGTCTTAGGTGTTAAATCACTTGTGACAAGTGCAATTGGCCCAGTTCCAGAAGTTAATGTTCCTTATAGCGTGGAAGTCGCTGATAAAGCCATGAACGAAGGCAAAGTTGTCTTCCTTTCTGGTGGTACAGGTAAACCATATTGCTCCACAGATACCGCTGCGGCTATGCGTGCGGTTGAACTTAACTGTGATGCAATCTTAATGGGCAAGAATGGTGTAGAGGGTGTTTATGATAAAGACCCAAGAAAAGATAGTACCGCTAAATTCTTCCCAGTCATCACTTATGAAGAAATGTTAAAACTTAATCTTCAAATTATGGATATATCTGCGATAGAATTAATTAAGGATAAAGATATCCAAATTCGTGTCTTTAGAATGGAAGCTGATAATTTTATCGCTGCCGCTCAAGGCAAGAACGTTGGTAGTATCTGCAAAAAAGGAGAATAATCACTCATGGATGAACTCGTATTAGATATGCAAGAAAAGATGAATAAATCCATCGATTCTTTAAGACAACAATTAACCTCTTTAAGAACAGGCAAAGCAACACCAAATATGCTTAACGGTATTGAAGTTGATTACTATGGCACAATGACCCCAATCAACCAAATGAGTTCCGTTTCTGTTCCAGAACCAAGACAATTACTCATTAAACCTTACGATAAAAATGACGCTAAATCCATTATCGCCGCCATCAATAAGAGCGATTTAGGAATTAACCCAATTAACGAAGGTACACAAATCAGATTAACAATTCCTCCACTAACCGAAGAAAGAAGAAGAGAAGTTGTTAAACAAGCTAAGAAATATGGTGAAGAAATTAAGGTTGCTATTCGTAACATTCGTCGTGACTATGTTGAATTAGCAAAAGATGATGATGCTTATACAGAAGATTATCAAAAGAAGATGTTAGAAGACTTAGAAAAAGTCGTCGCAGATTCCATCAAAGCGGTTGATCAAGTCGTCGCCGACAAAGAAAAAGAATTGATGTCTATCTAATCATCAACTAACAAATTAAATAAAAGAGCGGATATTTGTTACAAATACCGCTTTTTATGTGTATACTATTTCTAGTGTTAAAAAATATGAGAGATCATAAACCAATTTTTCAACCAAACGAATTAAGTAATGAAGCCGCAACATCAATGCGCACTAGAATTATCGCTGGCTTAACAGCAATTGCGATTGTTTTACCTTTCGTTATTTTCGGTGATTGGCCATTCTTTGGCTTTGTTTGCTTAGTCTTAGTTTTTGCTATTATCGAAATCATTAGATGCGCTAAAACAAAATATTCTAAGGCTTTATATGTAACCGCCTTTATCCTAGCGTTCTTGATATTGTTCTGGAATTTCTTCCAAGACATTCCAAAGATGTTTGATAAGACATTAGCAGATCCTGATAAATGGCATGGCTTATATGATAGCTATAATCGTGTCACATTAAGTGTCACAATTATCTTTGCAGGTATTATTCTTTCCGCAATGACTGTTATCATTGATAAGAACTTTACCATTATTGATGCCTGTTTCATTATTACCACAATCATCATTATTGCTTTGGGCTTAGAAAGCTTATTATTCATCCGTTATTTCCCAGTGCATTTATACCATGAAGAACTCGCGGATTTGGGTAAAACTGTCCCATATATCAATGGTTATGATAATGCTGAATCATTCTTATTCCTTTTATATGTGGCCTTAGGCGCTTGCTTAAATGATGCCTTTGCCTACTTCGTTGGTGTCTTCTTTGGCAAACACAAAATGAATCCAAGATTATCCCCTAAGAAAACTTGGGAAGGTTTCTTTGGTGGTGTCATTTTAACTAGCTTATTCTGCTCAGGCTTTGCCTTCATTATGAGTGCAGTAGGGCACCCAATCTTAAAAGGTTTATTAGATATCAATCACTGGTATCACATTATTATTCTTTCAACATTAATTCCACTCGTGTCTGTTATCGGTGACTTAGTCTTCTCATCAATTAAAAGACATTATGAAATTAAAGATTTCAGTAATTTAATTCCAGGCCATGGTGGTATTCTTGACCGCTTAGATTCGATTTTATTCTCCACAATTACAGTGGCTATTTATACATCTATCTTCTGTGACGTACCGGGAGTATTTCTTCTTCCATGATGACCGTATGCCTCCTAGGGGCATCTGGCTCAATCGGTAGTCAAACAATTGACGTGATGCTCAAAAACCCAAATGATTTTGACCTCCTCGCTTTTTCTGTTGGTCATCAAACAAGAAAGATTAGAGGTATCTTAAATCATTTCCCAAACGTCAAAGCCATTTGCATCCAAGATAAAACTAAACTTAGTTATTTTAAGAAAGCCTATCCAAACATCACATTCTTTTGTGGTGATGAAGGTTTACTTGAATTAATTAGAGTGAGCAACGCTCAAATGGTTGTTAATGCCTTAGTGGGTTTTGTTGGTTTAAGACCTACAATTGAAGCCTTAGAAAATAACACAATAGTGGCCTTATCCAATAAGGAATCTTTAGTCGTTGGTGGTGAAATCATCAATGACTTATTAAAACAAGGTAAAGGTAAATTAGTACCAATCGATAGTGAACATGTCGCTATCGCTAAATGTTTAGCGGTCCAAAACACCGACATCGATAAAGTAATTATTACCGCTTCTGGTGGTGCCTTTAGAAACTTATCTAGAGATCAATTAAAAGATGTCACACCAGAGCAAGCCCTTAATCATCCTAACTGGAAAATGGGCAAAAAGATTACCATCGATAGTGCCACTATGGTCAATAAAGCTTTTGAAATCATTGAAGCGCATTATCTATTCGGCTTGCCAATAGATAAAATATCCACAATTTTGAATTTAAACTCTTACGTACATTCGCTTGTGCGCTATAATAATGGCACGTATCGCATGGAGGTTGGTAAGCCTGACATGCGTAAGCCTATTAAGTATGCCTTATATCAAGGCTTAATCAATTATGAAACTGTCGTAAGTGATGATCTTTCTAAGATAAAAAATACGACTTTTGCCGACTTTAACGAAGACCGTTATCCAATCGTTAGATTAGCTAAAAAAGCCATCTTAGAAAAAGGATCCTTAGGCGCGGTATTTAATGCCGCTAATGAAGAAGCAGTTTATGCTTTTTTAGACCATAAGATTCCTTTCTTAGGTATTGAAGAAATCATCAATCAATGTGTCAACGAACACAAATTAATTAAAAAGCCTAATTATGACACACTTAAGAAGATAGATTTATCTACGAGAGCAAGAGTCAAAGAGCTCATTAACGGAAGGAGGAACTAAGAATGCAAGTATTATCCACAATTCTTTATATTTTGCTATTCATTGTTTTCTTATCCGTTTTAATTATTGTCCATGAACTTGGTCACTTAGCCGCTGCTAAAGCATTCAATGTTTATTGTTTAGAATATTCAGTCGGTATGGGTCCTCTTCTTTTTAAGTTTAAAAGGAAGAATGGTGAAACTCAGTTCTCATTAAGAGGTATTCCTTTTGGTGGCTATGTTTCAATGTATGGCGAAGGAGTGGAACTACCAGAAGGGGTAGAAGTACCACCTGAACGTTCACTTAATAATATCAAGTGGTGGAAACGCGCCATCATCTTAGTGGCCGGTGTCACCATGAACTCCATTCTAGCAATTACTTTCTTCTTTATTAGTAACTGCATCCCACAACAAACATATGACTACATTAATCAAGTCGCAATTAAAGAATCTTCCGCAGCTTATAATGCTGGTTTAAGAAGTGAAGAATATATCAAAGTTGAAAACTGGCAGTACTATGATGAAGTTGCAGCACAACCTGTGCAAAAAACATTCTTCCTTGCAGATATTGCTACAACATTTGATAACGATGAGAGTGTTAAATATGCGACATGCTTTAACTTTGTGGGGCTTAGTTTAAAGAATGCCGACTTTGCCAATTTTACGTATATTTATGAAACAAAAAACGCTAGTGAATTAGGTAGTGTGTTCCTAGTAACATATGAAAATGGTTCAACAGTTAAATTCTTATTAAGAAATGAAAATCCAGAAACAATTGAAATTGATAAAGGTGTCTGGAAAGCGAATGGTAAAAATCTCACGATCCAAGACCCATATCAGGGCCAATACAAAGTTCAATCAATCACAAAAGTATTAGACGAAGGATTAATTATTCCTGATTTCAGTAGGTATGTGAAACCAACGTTCGAAAATGCTAGTATTCACATCACAAAGAAAGTTCCTGGAACAGGAGAACAAGAAGGTAAACTTGTTGATGGCGATGTTGCTTCTTTCAATATTCAACAAAAAGAAGGTGTTATTTCAACCTATGGTTGTTCTTTATACTTTTATACTGTCCAACTTAATCCTGGCCAAGCCTTTGGTAAAAGTTTCCGTGATTTTGGTGAATCCTCAGTTTTATTAGTAAGAGCAATTGGTGATTTATTCACTAAACCAAGCGCATGGAAAGATACTGGTGGTATCATTGCGGTAGCTTTTGAAACAACCGGTGTTTTACAAAACTTTGGCTTTGCTAGATTCTTATATGTTTGGGCTTTTATTTCCGTTAACTTAGCGGTATTTAATCTTCTCCCATTCCCTGGCTTAGATGGCTGGCAATTACTCGTCACCTTCATAGAAGCCGGTACAAGAAAGAAGATTCCAGATAAAGTTAAAAATATTGTCTCCCTTATTGGCTTAGGCTTGTTATTATTACTTATGGGAGCATTAGTAGTTAAAGATGTAGCACGCTACTTCTTTATGGCGGTGGTGTTATGACAGATAAGATGATATCTTTCTTAAACCATATTCATATCGACAATGTCGAAGCTTTTGACTTGGATTTTGAAATGGTGGGTCGTAACCGCTTTAAACGTGAACAAGTTGATATGGTGATCGTTAAAAAGACACCTTGGAAATATCACTTATTAAGAGAATTCCAAGATGGTTTAAATACTTTAACTTATCCATATATGCTCCGTTTCTCTTACGTAGTAAGACCAGATATGAAAGACCTATTAGAGTTATTTGAGGAATGGTATCAAACTCTTTACCATGTCCCTCATAATCTTCTTTTAGAGCCACAAGATGATGTCTTATTAAAAGTGACTTACGCTAATGAAGCGGAGAAAGAACAATATCAAAGCTGCATTAAAGACTTTAGAGACTTTTTAGATTTCTTAAATTATGAATTCTCCATTAAGGAAGAAGTTGCTCCTCAAGAGGAAGAAGTCAATATCTCTAAGAGTGAAATGCGTAAGATTGTCCAAAAGGCTAACAAAGAAGCAGAAGAAGCTTTAGAAGAAGAAAGCGCCGCTAGACAAATCAACGACCGTAGTGAAGTTGAACAATTAATCGCGGAAGAAAAAGCGCAGTTAAACGAAGAAACTGAAGATGAATTATTAAAACGCGCTCGTCAAAACGCTAGAGAAATGGCCAGAGACAGAGAAAGAGCGAGATTAAATAAACGTGGTAATTATGAACCACTTGAAAAGATTGATGATATTGCGAGAACAACAGACCATGTTGACTTCTCCGCTAAAGTCTTCTCCGTTGAAATCAATGAATACGGTGAAAGAAAGAAATTAAACATTGGTTTATTTGATGATGCTGATGGTGCCATTTACGCTAACATGTATCAAAATGCATCTTTATCTGACGAAACAATTGAAGAAATGAAGAAGTGGGGCACTAATGTCCGTGTACGTGGTGCTGCCTACTACGATGAATATAACAAAACAATGGCGGTTAAAGCCCATTATATTGACTTATTACCACCAGATGAAATTCAAAAAGACACCTCTGAAAAGAAGCGTGTTGAACTTCACCTACATTCTAATATGTCCACAATGGATGGCATTAGCCATATGATTGAATATGCTAAATATGCCAAAGCCTTAGGTCATACCGCGATGGCAATTACTGACCACGCTGTTGTTCAAGGTTATCCAGATGCCCAAGACGCTGGTAAAAAGACTGGTATTAAGATGCTTTATGGTGTCGAATTCTACATGGTTGATGACCTTAAATACATTCAAAACCCATCACCTGTCGAACTAAATAAGGCCAAGTATGTTGTTCTCGACTTAGAAACAACTGGTTTAAATGCATATTATGATCGCATTATAGAATTTGGTGCGGTTAAGGTTGAACACGGTATTGTCACTGAATCAATGGATTTACTTATCAATCCTGAAAGACCACTTCCAAAACGTATTGTTGAAATTACTAATATCACAGATAAGATGTTAGAGAAGCAACCTACTATTAGAGAAGCTTTACCAAAGATTATCGAATGGATTGGTGATGCGATTTTAGTGACACATAACGCATCCTTCGACTTTTCATTCTTACAGTATGCCTTAAAGAGAGAAAACATGCCGATTCTAACTAATCCAGTAATCGACACCCTTCCTTTATCACGTTATTTGTTCCCAGAATCTAGAAGTCATACTTTAGGTAGCTTATGCCGTAATATGGAAGTCGAATATAAAGAAGACGAAGCCCATAGAGCGGACTACGACGCGAAGGTCTTAAATGATGTTTGGATGCCAATGCTTGTTCTTTTAACAAAGAGCAATCGTCGTTTAACACATGCTGCTTTAGGGGAATTAGGTACACCAAAAGCTCTATATAAACACATTAGACCAACACATATCATTGCCTTAGCAAAGAATAAAGAAGGTCTCAAAGCCTTATATAAACTCGTTTCATATTCGCATATTGATTATTTAGCGGATGTTCCTAAGATTCCACGTAGTGAAATTGAAAAATTAAGAGAAAACTTAATCATTGGTTCCGCTTGTTTCAATGGCGATGTTTTTAGAGCGGCTTCTAACTATGGCGATGATGTCCTTAAACAAGCCATCTCTTTCTATGACTATATTGAAATTCAACCATTAGAAAACTATTCATTCCTCATCAATATGGGTGATATGGATAAAGAAGACTTATTAATGCATATCAAAGATATCGTTAGATGCGCTGACGAGATGGGTAAACCAGTCTGTGCCACAGGTGATGTTCACTATGTTGATAAGAGACATAAAGTCTTTAGAGATGTCTATATTTCCGCTAAAGGTATCGGTGGTGTGAATCACCCACTTAATCCATATAAACGTAGTAAAATGCCTGAATTTGAAAATCCAGACCAGCATTATCGTTCAACTGATGAAATGCTTAAATGCATGGAATTCTTAGGTGAAGAAAAAGCTTATGAAGTCACAGTCACAAATACAAACATGATTGCGGATATGATTGAGCCTTTTTTACCTGTTCCTAACGATCACCTATATACTCCAACCATTGAAAACTGTGAAAACAATTTAAAGAACATGTGCTATGAAAAAGCTCATGAATTATATGGTGATCCACTTCCTGAATATATTGAAACTCGTTTAGAAAAAGAACTTAACGGTATTATCTCTAATGGTTATTCCGTTATTTACTACATTGCTCACTTATTAATTAAGAAGGCAAATGAAGATGGTTACATTGTCGGTAGCCGTGGTTCTGTCGGTTCTTCTTTTGTGGCGACTATGTCCAACATCACAGAAGTTAATCCATTACCACCTCATTATCGTTGTCCAAAATGTAAACATTTTGAATGGACGAGTGAAACGATGCCTGAATATCGTTCTGGTTATGATTTACCAGATAGAGTCTGTCCTGAATGTGGTACACCTTTAGTGCATGATGGTCAAAATATTCCATTTGAAACATTCTTAGGCTTCAACGCTGAAAAGACTCCTGATATCGACCTTAACTTCCCTGGTGATTATCAAGCTAGAGCTCACGACTACACGAAAGTGTTATTAGGTGAAAATAACGTCTTTAGAGCGGGCACGATTGAAACAGTCGCGGATAAGACTGCTTTCGGTTTTGCGCGTGGCTATATTGAAAGAAAAGGCTTAGACCTTGAAACATATCCAAAAGTAAAAATCGCTTATTTAGCGTCTGGTTGTATTGATGTTAAGAGAACTACAGGCCAACACCCAGGTGGTATTGTCGTTGTTCCTACTGACCATGAAGTTTATGACTTCACACCTGTCCAATATCCTGCTGATGATATCGATAGTAACTGGAAGACCACACACTTCGACTTCCATTCTATCCATGATACAATTCTTAAACTTGACCTTTTAGGTCACGTTGACCCAATGGCGTTAAAAATGATGTCTGACTTAACAGGCGTTAAGCTTCAAGACATCCCAATGAACGATAAGAAAGTTCTTTCCTTATTCTCAAGCGCAGAAGCTTTAGGTATGGATCATGACTATATGAACGCTAAAACAGGTGCCTTATTACTTCCTGAATTTGGTACTGAATTCGTGAGAGGCGTTTTGGAAGAAACAAATCCTAAATCATTCTCCGACTTAGTTATTATTTCTGGTCTAACACATGGTACTGGTGTGTGGCAGGGTAACTCAGATGAACTTGTTAAAAACGGCACTGCAACATTACAAGAAGTTATCGGATGTCGTGATGATATTATGACCTATCTTATCAGCAAAGGTATTCCAAGTAATATCTCCTTTATGATTATGGAAGATGTCCGTAAAGGTCGTGGTTTAAAAGAACAATATGAAGAGATTATGAAGGCTAATAAAGTGCCTGATTGGTATATCGAATCATGTAAGAAAATTAAGTACATGTTCCCTAAAGGTCACGCTGTGGCGTATGTCACTATGGCGGTCAGAGTAGGTTACTTCAAAATCTACTATCCTTTAGAGTTCTATGCGACCTTCTTCTCTGTTAGAAGTAAACAATATGACATCAAGACCATGATTAAAGGAAAGGATGCTATCATTAGTAAAATCGAGGAATTACGTACAAAACAAAGAATTTCTAATGAAAAGCTTTCACCAAAAGAAGCAGAGCAATTAAAGACCTTAATCAACGCCTTAGAAATGGTGCAAAGAGGTTATCATTTCTCTAATATTGATTTATATAGAAGTGATGCTTCTAACTTCGTCGTGGACTACGAACATAAAGCACTAATTCCACCGTTTATTACCATTGATGGTTTAGGCGAAAACAACGCCATCACAGTCGTGGAAGAAAGAAAGAATGGTGAATTCTTCTCTAAAGAAGATTTATTAAGAAGAACCAAACTCACATCCACTAATGTCCAAGACTTAACAGATATGGGTGTTTTAGATTCTCTCTCTGAAAGCGATCAACTCTCATTATTCGATTTCTAAGCGGGAAGTAGCACAGCTTGGTAGTGCGCTCGCTTCGGGAGCGAGAGGCCGTGGGTTCGAATCCCATCTTTCCGACCATAATGAAGAAACAGCGAAAATGCCTAGGCAAATTCGCTTTTTTTCTTATTATATTAGGTTTTTTATAGTTTTTTCATTAAGGCAACAGGTAAAAAGCATTCATTGGATACTGAAATTATCGTTCGAATGTTCGCATCCCTAAATTTTGCACTTTGCATTAATACTTATGTGCTTGAACTGACAATAGGGTGTTCTAGTGGTGCAAACTAAATAAAACAAAAAGAAAAAGAGCTTCTCGGTATAGCTACCTTTTAGGTTTTTCAACAGCCCCTTTATTTTTCGACTTTAATATATCGAATTTGTTCAATTTGTGGGACTTCTGCTGCCCTATTTACCATATTTTCATATATTTGGTCTCTTAAATCTTTAATCGCATCCGCTCGATTAAGAGATGGGTTTGGATAGAATGGACCATCGATGATTGAAACGAGTTTTGGCTTCTTTGGATTCTTTCCTGGTCTATATGTATTAGTGATAGAGAAGCAAGGAACATTTAGGTCAACTGGATATCTAAATGATGCATGTTTGAAGTTTCTTATTTTTGTATATGTTGGCCAGATATGTGCTTCTGGATAGATGGTAATAGAGGCTTTCTTATCTTTTATATAATATTGAACTGAATCTAAGAATGGCTTGATATTTTCACTGTGATATGGGATTGGCAGTGCCCCTAACATTGAAACTATCGTTCTAACAAATGGTATGCTTGTGGCTTCTTCGCCTACTAGGATGTAATTCTTTCTCGATAAGATATTTGGAGTATAAGCATCACCCATAGAAGTAGTGTGATTAGCATATATGAAGTAACCACTCTTCTTATATTTCTTTAATATCTTTTTATTAACTATCTTTTGCTTATAAATAATCTTGTTCATCAACCAGATTAATGGTCTGACAATTGTTCTTAATAAAGTAGAGAAAAATCTAAAGAAAATATTCTTATGGATATATTTATATCCAACTTTATTGTGTTTTGCGACAATACCGTTATTTGCGAAGTCATCGTTTATTTCATCTTGGTAATATCTTTTCTCTTGAGTTGTATAACAATCTTTTTTTGTATAAGAGAGAATCATGTTTCTCGTCTTTTCCATACAGTACTTTTGTTCGAACTGTTTTGTATAACCGAGATAATGTTTAGAACATTCTTCTTTTTCTTCAGGATGTTCAATCCAGTAATCAATTTTATTCGCTAAATCTTCTGGAGAATCGTATTTGAAGAGATTCTTTTCACTCAAAGCAAATTTATTAGTCGCACTTCTCTCTGAATCAGATATTACTGGTACTAATCCACATGTAATAGCTTCTAAACAGGAGATAGCTTCAATTTCAATTTCTGCTGGATGGACATATAAGTCACATGAATTGATAACTTTCACTAAATCTTGTCTTGAATAAAACTTCATGATCGGTGGAATAATCCCTAATTCTTTTGAAAGTTTTTTCATGCTGTTTGCATACGGACCTTGACCAGCAAAAATAAGTTGAATATCATCCTTGTGCTTTGATAAAGAAACCGCTTTTATAAGCAACGGGTGTGTTTTTTCTTTTGAATATCTACCAATAAACAAGATATTAAAGTGATTGGCTAGTTTACCTTTTCTCTCCAATTTATATTTCTTATATTGATGATTCACACCATTAGAAATGACATATGCGTTTGTCTTTCTTTTTATGACACGTTCAAAATATTCTCTAATAAAATCAGTTGGATAGTGAATAGCGTCGACATATTTATAAAAATGTTTATAGAAATTCTTATATGTAAGATTATTCGCTAGCGGAACATTCATTAATCCGATGTGAGCTGTAAAGTTTTCAGCTTGGCAGTGGAACCCAGCAGTAACTGGAATGCCCATTTTTCTTGCCTCTTTTAATGTTGCTCTACCCAGGGCAAAAGGCATCATAATGTGAACAACATCAACACCATCTAATGCCTTTCGTATTATTTTCTTAGTTGGTTTAGCTAATACAACATTGTTTTTATGAACAAAGTAATTGATGATGTAACCTAAATTCAGTTCTGGTACAACAAAATAATTATGGTTACCTTTTTTATCGCGATCCGCGCATAAGATTTTAACATCATCGCCTTGAGACGACATATATCTTACTAAATTCATACACGCGATAGTGGTGCCATTATTCTCTTCTCCTAATACATCCGCTACTACAAGTACTTTCATAATCTCTCCGAACACGAATAGATTATTCCTTTATTTGAAAAAACCATATAAACTGATAGAATATTTTTCGTAGAATCACAATTCTACAATTCGTAGAGAAGATTTTTTATGACAAAAAGTACACGAGACATTAAAGAAATCATAGGCGGGAACATAACTTTTTTAAGAAAAGGGAAAAAGTGGACTCAATTAGAACTCGCTGAGAAAATGGACTACTCAGATAAGGCAATCTCCAAATGGGAGAGAGGTGAATCCAGTCCAGATCCAGACGCTTTGCTTGCTTTAGCGAACCTTTTTGATGTCCAAATCGACTTCTTCTTCCATGAGAACGAAGATGAACAAAAGAAGTTTGTGAAAAAGTCTAGTAAGATGTTTATCAACGGACTTCTCGTCACTATTTTGCTTTGTATCTCTGTATTCACCATCGCTACAGTTGTGTTTATGATTGCTTCATTAAGAGATATCAGTAATGCGAGTACATTCTGGATTGCCTTTATATATGCGATACCATTATGTGCGATTATCGTGTCTATGTTTTTAAAAAGACGTGATTATAGGTTTGCTATGTCAATCAGTTTGTCTATTTTATTGTGGTCAATTTTGCTGGTTGGATTCTTACAACTATTAATTAGTAATTATTATGCTTGGATGTTATTCCTTGTCGGGGTGCCACTAGAAGCTGCGATAATAATCTACTATTTCCTAAAGAAATAAAAAAGGGCTGTTGAAAAACTATTTAGGTCGAGAGGCTCTCTTTTTTTTAAAGGGGTGCAAATGATATTTGGAAATTAAACCAAGATGGAACTGCTAAACATATTTAATCTGTTCTTAACATCGCTAAATGATTCCTCTAAAAGAAGGACTGTATTCAATCGTAAATATTAACCCAGATTTAAACGATACAATTGAACAATTAAATTACAAAAACTTACTAAATAAAGAGCTTCAATTTTGTATTTCAAACAAAGAGAAAATTATTAGAGAAAGTGAAAAAATGTATACAAAGCAAATTAATAGTGGAAAAGTCTATTTTTCCTATTGTAATTTCAAAAAGTTAGAGGAAACCAGAGACAATTATACTACGTAGATATGCATTGGACGCGTAGGCAAAAGACATTGATTACTATGCCCTGAATGAAACAGGGCATTTTGTTTTCTTTCGCGCGCGTTCCTATATGCAAATATGCTTGCTATTATTAAAAAAATAATATATATTTATTCTACGATAAAAGCAAAACTATAGTGATGTAGTGACGCAAAGCTATAGGGTCTTATTAAGATTGCCAGCTGCCGAAAAAGAAATTTAAGGTAGTAAGATGGCATTAAAACAAGAAACATCAAGAAAGATTAAAATCGGCGCTGCATCTGCAATGTGCGTCTTTTCTGTTTTAGTTACAGTGACTGGTGTTTTAGCCTGGTTCTCCACCAATAAAGGTGTTAATGCAGATCATGGTAGTTTTAATATTGCTAAAGTCGATAGTGCTGTTACTGCTATCACAGTCCATGATTTCTATGGCTTAACCGCTGATGAAAGTGAATTTGGCTTCGATCCAACACCAAATCACACAATTGATTTAACTAATGAATCTGGTAGTGACTCTGGTGAATTTGCGATGGGTGGTTATTCCTTAACAGACCCGCATCATCCAGTCTTATTCTTATTCGCGGTTGATGGCACTAATGAAGTGATTAAATTAAAAACAGAATCCCCATATTTAGCCCAAGCCATTCCAGAAGAAGATTATACAGTCGCCACTTATAGTGCACTTTCAACATACGAAGATGGGGCAATTGTTAAAGTCACCGCTGATGAAAACAATTACAATACAACTACCTATTATCAATATCACAGTAGTGATTCAAGCTTTGAACTTACATGGCTTGACTTAAAACAAGAACACAATCCACTTAGTTCAATCGTGGTTTCATATTATTTATTATTCGAAGATGATCCAACGGATAACACTGGCACACATCAAACAAAAACAGGTGATTTAATGATTCCTAATGGCTTTGGTGGTGGTAGTACCGCTCAAACAAAGACCTATATGCCTGTCGCATCTAGTGATTTAAACGACGCTAATAGTTCAAGTTTCGTTTCATTTGATGCTAACGGTAATCCTGTTTTCAATAGAACTGCTAATTTATATCAAGGAAGTACAAGTGGTTATACCCACTTAGGTATAGTCATCGACTATCTTCCTGATTCATTAGAATATATTTATTCTTTCTACCTCGGCCATATTTTCTTAAATGCTGGTCTTGGTTTTGATTGTGACTGGAGCATGGAGATTTAAGATGAATAAGAGAACTACTAAGATCTTCGCTCTAACTTCTATGTCTGGCATCGGAATGGTGGCAGCTTTTGCTGCGACCATCGCTTGGTTCATGACCTCAATCAAAATCAACCAAATCAATGGTACTGGTTATACCGATGCCGCTTACTTTGCTTATGGTACAGGTACAGCAGAAGATCCATTTGGTATTGCTGATACTAGACACTTAAATAACTTGGCCTGGTTACAATATAACGGTAACTTCGATAGTGGACATTTCTACTTCGAACTCGCTAACGATATTAATGCTGATGGTAGTGAATATGTCATTCCTCCAATTGGTACAGAATCTCACCCATTCAAAGGTGTCTTTGATGGTCAAGGCTACACAATTAGTAATATTAAAGTCACTAATGACTCATCTGAATTCTCTAAAAAACCACACAATATTTCATATTCACAATCTGACGCTGAAGTCGTGGGCTTCTTTGGTGTTGTTGGTAATTTAGAAGATGAAGCTTATGATTCACAAGTTAACTCCTTACACAACGTTACATTAGATAACCTCACTGTTGAATCCAAAACACAAAATACATTAATTGGTTTAGCCGCTGGCTATATCAACGCTGATATGAGTGGTGTGAAAGTTGGTACATCCACAATCAAAACACAAGGACAAGCCGCTAAAACAGCTTATACCGATAAATTATCCGACTATGGTCTAGTCGGCTACACCACAAAAACAGGTTCATCTGGTACATTCGAACAAAGATTATCTCAATACTACAACAGTAAATCTGATGGTGATGATCCAGGTTGGGGTGGTTCTATCGCTATTAAAGACTTATATGGTCGTTTAGATACAATGCGTAATAGCTATGCTCGTAGCCAAAGTTCTGGCACAGTTCCTATGGCTTATACTGATGTATACAACCCAGAAGGAGAAAGAATTAGTCATACCTCAACGAGAACCATTAGTACAGCATTATCAGTTTATAACGAAGATGCCACTAGAAATGGTGTGACATACAACCCTAAAGTTGGTGCACTTCAAACAAGGTATGGTGGTACCAGCGGTTATGAAACAGGTAGCATTTATTATCTTTCTGGTGGCCACTATGCTACAAAACAATACCAATCTTACTATACTCACTCTGGCTTCCCAGTTACTGATGGCACTAACTACATGACTGTTACAGGAAGAAACATTTCTTCAAGCGACAGAATCATTAACACAACAGATTCTTCTGAAGCTTTACTTTGGTCATACTCAAATAATAGATTGGTTACACAATATAATGGCACTAACTATTATTTAAGAAGATATAGCAACACAGATTTACGATTAACGAATTCCACATCTTATGCTGTTTCATTAACAAAAGAAACAAGTGGAAATAAATTTAGATACATTTATAATGGCACACATTATTTAAAATTTAATAATGGTTCTTGGATTTTTGCAGAATTACCAACTTTAAGAACAGAACCAACTCCTGTTGCTATGCCAACGGAAACAATTCCAATGCCTTCTATCCCAAAAGTGGAAGAACCAACAATTTGGAGACCGGCTTCTGATCCTGGTGCTGAATCTCATTACTATTATATTTACAGTGGAAATAACTACCTCAATTCCAATGCCGGTAACACCGCTAAAACTAATTCTAATGCAACAACTGCTGTTCAATGGCATCTTTCAGAAGAATTAGCTTCAAGTAATACAAATGTAACAATTCAAAATGCTAGTAATTCTCTTTATTTGCGTCTATACAGAAGCTGGGGTAGCAACACGCTTTCTACAACCGACACTTTATCAAATACCAACTCTAACAATACTTACTGGAATGTAACTCAATCTTCGGGAACAAGTTACACAGTTCGAAACGCTGGCAGAACCACATACTTGAGATATAACAATGGTTGGGCACTTAGCGGCACCTCTTCTACTGTTAATTTTTATTCAGTCCACCAAGCATACGAAGATTGGCAAGCATATGATGTAAGTCAAGCGGAGTGGGGCCCATACGAAGCCAACCAAGCTGCATGGGCAGCATACAATGCTTATGTTGAAGATAAGGAATCTTGGGATTTAGAAGTAATTGCTTATAATGCTGCAGTTCCTTTAACTTATGCCATGGTTAATGAAGAATTACCTGATGTTGAAGGTCCAGACACTCATGTTACTAGAACTGAAACAGGCATGGAATATGGTGAACAAGACGTTACATACTTACCAATTACCACAAATGGTGCAAACGATTTAACTGCTAAAGAGACTAATACAGGCTACATCATTGGGGGATCCGTTTATGCTAATGCAAGCGCCAGTTATGACAATGGTAAAGTCCGTGTCGCCTCTTTCTATACAATTGAGGATAACTTATATAACTACGATCAAAATGCAGGAGCATTTGAGGAAGATAGTGTTTGGACACGCGACGCTTCTGGCTTACACCAAATCGATGATGAAGACAATGACTTTGTTAAGTATCTAGAATCTAAAGGCAAAGTTGAACAAACATTAAGTGGTGGAGATAACATTTATGGTCTTCACTTTATGTCTGCCGCCATTAATAAGAACTATCTTGTTAATGCTAGATACGCCATGATTAATGGTGAAGAATATACTGATTATAAAATGCCTGCTAATTCTATTAACTTCAACCTTAAAGAACAAGGCTATATCAACTTCTTTGCAGGTGCTTATGGTAATTTAAGTGGTGATCCAGTTACAATTGACAGCTTCTTCTCTTTACATATGATCAAGAGAAATGGCACTGGTATTGATGACATTAATGAGATTGAAGAAGTCTATAGTGATGGTATTCCATACCATTCATATATCTATAGATTCTCTAACGGTAAATATAGCATTCCATATTCAATTGATAAATATAATCCAAAGAAGGTTTACATCTTAAATACCAAAACACCATTAGATGATGTTGAACATGGTGGCTATGCTGATGGTATCTATACTCAAATCGATCAAAGCACATTTAATACAAACTACAGCAGTTTCTCTAGTATTTTCCAAATGTCTTGGTTGAAAGATTATTCATACGCTAGTGGACAAAATGGTTTCCATGAAGCTTTCTATTTTGAAATTCCTACTAACCCAGGTGAATACGCATTAGGTACTGTTGCAAATAAGAGTTTCGGTGCTTACTTAATGTACCTTGATATTGCGGCTAATGCAGCTAATAAAGACCAAATTACTGCGTATGCTATTACCACCTTCCAATCTGGCTTAAAATTCCCAGCGGGTATTGATTTCAACACTTCTGATGTCCAAGGCAATAATGGTGGTGAAACATTAGCGATTATTATCGTTGCAGGCTCATCTAGCTCTGGTGATATTGATTTCACCGTGTCTGGAACCACAATTACTTACGATGGCGATTTCGCCACACAATATGCTTATAGTGAGAAACCGGCATCAGGGGCATCACCTCCTGCTGCAGCGGATTTACCACCTTCAACTGGTACACGTGTCATATACACGCATATTTTGACGACGGATTATCTTGAATGGGATATTCAAGTTACTGAAATATTAGATGAAAATGGTGATGCTACTTCATCCACAATCACCTCCGTTAAGTGTGGTGGTGAACCAGTCACAGTGGAAGATATTCCAGAATCATTTGTCCTTAACTCCATTAGACCACAAGTTAATAGCTATATCGCAACTTTCATCAGATTATCTGGCGAAAATGAATTCTCTATGGTTCCAACCTATGGTGGTGATGACTATAAGACTGTTTCTATCGCCATTGAAATGAATGGTACAACCTTAGAAGTCAGTGGTATCGCTACTGGATATTCCATTACTCTTAACGGTACCCCAGTGAGTAATAACCAAACATATCCATCTAACTAATGCATATCGTTTTACTTATAAAATAAATACGAGGATAATAAGCCATATGAAAACTATTTATCTCGCTGGTGGTTGCTTCTGGGGAGTGGAACACTTCTTCTCCTTAGCTAAAGGTATCGTTAATACACAAGTTGGCTATGCCAATGGCACTTTAGATAACCCTAAATATGAAGATTTAAAACATGGTCTAGATGATGCTGCGGAAACAGTGAAAGTGGATTATGATGAAAACATCATCTCTTTAGAAAAGATTCTTGAACTCTACCTTAGAGTGGTGGATCCATATTCAGTCAATAAACAAGGTGAAGATGAAGGTGTTCAATACCGTACTGGTATCTATTATCAAAATGATAATGATAAAGATATCATCAAAAAATACTTCGCTAGTGTCTTAACAAACAACTATAAAATTGAAGTTGTTAAACTTAATAAATTCTTCCCTGCGGAAGAGTACCATCAAGATTATTTAAATAAGAATCCTCAAGGGTACTGCCATATCAATATGGCTAAGCTCAAACCAGAGGAAAGAAAGTAGCAAAATCGTCATTCTTGAAGAATGACTTTTTTGTTGCTATTATTTTTAGGAAAGAATAGAGGAATAATTTATGAAAAACACGAAAGTGACTTTATTTTCTTTGGCAATGGTTGCCGTTTTAGCAGCGTGTAATAATACACCGAAGAAAGTTTATAACATCACCCTTATTGCCCCTGAAGATACATCGATGGTGACATCTAATGTCAAACAATATATCGATGATATGAGAAAGCAAGAACAACAATATCAAATCGAAGGCGGAGATATTTACAAGCTTTGGGATTTATATGACAAAGATGGTATTGATATCGACGAAGGCAGCAAGAAAGATGAAGATAGAGTCTACCTTGATACCGGTGAAGTTAATGGCAAAAACCAAACCGTTAGAAACTCCACTCCAGATCGTAGTGATAAGAACACTGGTGTTGAATTAAAGTTCAATGTCGCTGAAGGCCATGAACAAGAAAACTATCACGTCATCATTTCTCAAAACGAGAACTTTGAAAACTCCACTCAATACGATACAGCGGAAAACTCCATCAATGTTCCTAACTTATTCGCTAACACAACATATTACTATAAAGTAGTGGCAGGTGAAGAAGAATCTGAAGTTGGCTCATTTACAACAGGTAACTATGTCCGTTGGATTAGTGCTCGTCCAGTCTATAACGTTCGTGACTTAGGTGGTTATATGACCGAATCAGGCAAAAGAGTTAAACAAGGTTTAGTCTATCGTGGTGGTGAAATCACTAATAGAGCATGGGGCGAACATACTCAAACAAATACTCCAGAATCTATGAAAGTCTTCTATCAAACAATGGACATTGGTGTTGAATTAGACCTTAGAGGCGCTAGTGATATCGGTGATGGCTATAACGATTATGCCTTCAGACCAGAGCAAAATAGATATAAACAACACGCGATTAAGTCTTATGAAGAAACATTCACTAAGACAAGAAGCGAAGTTGCCCCAATTTTCGAACTTCTTGCTAATGCCGATCAAGAACACGTCTATTTCCACTGCTATGGTGGTGCGGACCGTACTGGTACAATTGGTTTCTTATTAAACGGTTTATTAGGCGTCAGTTATTCTGACTTAGTTATTGATTTTGAATTAACATCATATAGTTCCATTAATAACGAACATATCAGAAGCCACATTGATGGAAATCAACATCAATATGACCGTTGGCCAAAGTTAATCAATCAAATAAAGACAGACACCACAGGTGGTTACGCCTATGATGAAAATGCTTTGTTAAAAGACAATCTCTATAATTTCTTAAATAAAGCTTGCTCTGTCCCAGAAGAAACACTCAACAAAATCAGACAAATTATGTTAGAAGATTAATAAGTGACATGCTCCCACCACTTAAAGAAGTGGGGGCTTCTTGCTCGATGACTCTAACGAGCCAAGCATAAACAAGCTATCCGGATGTGTCCCGTCCTTTGTAAGAATTTCAATTCCCTTACTTAGAATATTTTTCGCAGCGTTTATATCTCTATCATGAATAGATCCACATTTAGGACAAGTCCATTTCCTAATAGCGAGGTCTCTAGTGATAGAGTTTTTATACCCACATTTAGAACATAATTGGCTCGATGGATAAGTAGAAGGAACTTTTATTACTTTTCTATTATACCAATCGGCCTTATAAATGAGCATAGAGACAAATTTTGACCAAGATACATCAGATATGTTTCTTGCTAATTTAGAATCGTTCATCATGTTCTTTACTTTCAAGTCTTCGATACAAATGATTTGGTTTTCATCAATGATCTTCTTTGAAAGTTTATGGAGATAATCATTTCTTTGGTTTTGAATATGTTTATGTAACTTAGCGACTTTA
>CACWSI010000010.1 GCA_902763555.1 uncultured Erysipelotrichaceae bacterium
GGTCACTATCTCGATCTTATTCTCCACTGTTTTATCATTATGTCCTGAAGCTATCGCGGGTGAAAAAGAAAGAGGTACTCTTGCTTCGTTATTACTTACCCCTATCAAGCGTAGCGAATTTGTGGCAGGTAAAATCTTATCCTTATCCACGACAGCGATTGCCTCTGGTATTGTCTCATTTACTGGTTTGATATTATCAATTCCTAAATTAATGGGTGGATTCAATATCAGCATTTCCCCAGTTGATGGATTATTGCTCTTCTTATTAGTGGTTGCAGTCTTATTATTATTTGTCGCGATTGGTGTATTTATCTCCTCTTTAGCGAACACTGTTAAAGAAGCAGCGGGCTATTTATCACCACTTATGATTATCTTTATGATATTTGGTATGGCTCCTTCGTTATTTGGCTTTGACCAATGGTATTTATCATTTGTGCCAATTCTTAACGTCTGCGTGTCTATTAACGCCTTATTAAATGGTGCGGAGTTACTAAGCTATTTAATAAAGAACGAGTGGTCTTAGGACAATAACAATATGCAACAAAAAAGATAGTCGAGAATGAAATTCGGCTATCTTTTAATTTTGTTTTAGTTATCTTCTAGAAGAACTACTAGAGGATGACGCTCTCGCGGTTTTAGTGACTTTACTATATAAGTAAATATCTTTTCTTAAATCGATATGGTATGAGCCATTTCTGACATAAGAAGAGGCACCATATTGGAATTGGACGTTCTTATTCTTTCTCGACATACCAAAGAGGATGATGGAAGAGATAATCGCACCCATGACCGCACCGATGATAAGACCCATCACGATGTTTTCAATAATCGCGCCAATACCAGCGCCTAAGCCAACAAAGAGTGCAAAGAAGATACTCCAGAATAACATGACTTTGGCTTTAGAGATTGGTAAGTCACCAGCGACTTTGCCAGTTTGACCATTGACCGCGAAACGGTAATTCTTTTCTTTCCACTTGGTATTTAAGATCCACACTGGATATAAAGCATATTGCGCGTTAGTGTCACTTAATTGAATGGAAGAATCAGCATAGCTGACATTATCATAACCATGGATATCATTTCTAAAGGCTTGGATTGTGCCTTCACGGAAACGAGTTGTCGCTCTTTGGAATGTTTCATCTTTACTGACATCATATCTATCAGCAGCGTAACCAGCCAGATACCCGGCATTGAATTCCACTGCTTCAGAATAATCATATGGTTCGATGGATTCCATTAATTTGTCTTCCATCTTTTTACTACCATCAACTGGGACGTGATCAAAAGCAATACCACCATCTCTCACTAAAGAATAATATTTGGTTTCTTTATAGTCATAATTACTATCAGACCAACGACGAGTCTTTTCACCTTTGAATCTCACTCTACCATCGACATTGGCATCGAATAACCAGAATGGAACGTATAATGGTTTGACTTCTTGGACGACATTATCTTTAGAGAATGAACCTGGTAATAATGGTTTTTTCTTAAAGAATGATTTTAAACTACTTAAGACGTTATCCTTATCATTCTTAAATGGAATGACAAGATTTGGTTTTAAATCGCCTGCAAGTTGTTTAGAAACGAGGATATTGTTACCACAATAAGGGCAGCAAGTTGAGGAAGAAGTTTCATCGACAATGATTTCACCACCGCAAGATTCACAAGAGTATATTTTCATACCCTTCATTTCTTTATCGGTGTAGGCTTGGACTTGTGATTCATCCCAAGCAGTATCTTCTTCTTTATCGCTCGCTAAATTATCAGAGTAAGCTTTTAAATCGTTTACTGAAAAATGCGAGTCACAGAATGGACAAACGATATCCTGGCTGTGGGAATCAAAATGTAATGTACCACCACAACAAGGGCATTCTAATTCTTTATTTGCCATAAACTATTTGACTTCGTCTAAATCGTTAATTGGGTCACCACATTCTGGACAGAACTTAGGTGCTTTTTCACCTGGTTTTGGTTCCCAACCACATTTATTACATTTAATCTTCTTTTCGCCTTCTGGTCTCTTTGTACCGCATTCTGGACAGAACTTACCTGTCGCTTTTGTACCACATTGTGGGCAAACCCAGCCAGCATCTTCTTCTGGCTTCTTTGTGCCACATTCTGGACAGAATTTACCTGTGGCTTGAGCACCACACTTTGGACATGTCCAACTACCAGCGGCTGGAGCTTGTGCTTGTTGCGCTTGTTGTTGTTGTTTTTGTTGTTCACCCATTTGGTAGAAGCCTTGAGCATTCATACCACCGGCATTAGCCGCCATATTGAGACCATAGAAGCCCATGGCTGCACCATTAGCGTTACTAGCAGCATTCTTCATGGCTTCAGCTTGTGCTTCAACTAAAGTTGCACCTGCCATAGCAGCGTTTCTAGCGTAAACATTCTTTCTTTGTAATTCTTTGATGAGGTCTTCGTCTTCTTTTGGAAGAGTGACAGAACCTAAAGCAATGGAGATAACTTCAATACCACGTAAGGAAGCCCATTTTTCATCAAGAGCAGTATTCATAGCGTTTTCCAAATCAGTTAAGTGAGTCATGATTTGGTTTGGTCTTAATTGTAATTCAGATAAACGACCAAAAGCTGGTTGTAAAGCAGAAATGAATTCTGTCTTTAATTGACTATCTAATTGACTTCTTGTATATGCTTGTGTGACATTACCACAGACATTTTGATAGAAGAGAATTGGGTTTGTAATCTTATAGGAGAAGACACCATTACAACGGACAGAAACGTCAACGTCTAAACCAACGTTGTTATCAACGATTCTGAATGGCACTGGGTTTGGTGTACCGAATTTGTTGTCCACTAATTCTTTAGTGTTGAAGTAATAGACTCTTTGGTCACTACCTGTGTCACCACCAAATGTGAAACGTCTACCGATTGTTTTGAATAAACCGATAACTCTTTCACCAAAGGAACCAGCGAAAATAGATGATTCGGTTTTGGAATCAAATTTGTAGGCACCTGGTTCAGCAGCGAATTCGACGACTTTACCTTGATCAACGATAATCATACATTGACCGTCAGCGACGACTACTATAGAACCATTAGAAATGATATTTTCACTACCTTTAGTGTTGGATGATCTTTTACCATTGACTCTCTTTTGGCCTTTTTCCACTAAGACATCAACTGGTAAGGCTTCACAATAGAAATATTCCTTCCATTGGTCAGCAAATGTGGAGCTAACTGCTCCGGCGAAAGCTTTAATTAAGCCCATATTATATGCCTCCTAAACATCTATTTTAGTGTAATACGCGTGCGAATATATTTCAATCTTTTTAGATTGGCACTATCAAAATGAGACCAATTTTTTGAAATTAAAGAAAACGCTATCTCTAGCGTTATCTATTTTGATATGTGTATTAAGAATGATGAATTCCAGTAGAATCTGCGGTATAGCCAGTTGTCGCGAATGTTACTAGCCCGGTACTGCTATTGACAGAAGCTGTACCTAAATAAACAACTTCGCCATCTTCAAGTGTCCAATAAACAGTGCCTGATTTGATTTCGACATAACTGCCGTTTACTTGCTTAACAACGTCTACATTACTATTAACATTGAAAACAATTGGCGCATTATCATTAGCCGCCATACGATGCCAGAAGTCGGAAATAGCGGGTTTATTACTATCTAAGTCATTCACAGTATGCCACACATAAACTTTCAAGCTTTTATTGCTTTCCCAAACCATTGAGTCACAACGTGTGCTATCTGTAGTGCCTGTATATCGAGGGCATTGGATATCGTATCCTCTTGGCATATTAAGAACAGTTAAACTTGTACATTTTGAGAAGTAGTTATCTTGGCCACCTTCGCTCTTTAACATATATGGAGTTGTCCAAGCACAATCTGGATTAGAAAAGAAAACCGTCGTTAATGAATAGCAGAATCTAAACTGTGAACCACCATGATTGTTGTTGGTCCTTAGACGTGTGTCTGTGGTGAATTTATTAGCACGTTCAAATTTAATTGTGCTGGAGTTGAACGTTACAGAGACAACTTTGCTTGTGTGGAATGCACCAACACCGATGTTTGTTAATGATGCTGGTAAGTTCACAATACCATTTGTGCAAATGCAAGCGCTATTGCTTTTTTCACCTTCAGCTTCATAAGCAATAGTTGTGCCCGAAACAGCCTTCATGCCAAAGGCAAAGTGTCCAATTCTTTCTAATTCAGGGAATTTAGTAAAGTCAAAATTCTTGAGATTAGTGCACATATTAAATGCATAGTTACCAATTTGTTTAAAGCCTGTGTTGTTGCCTGCGTTATTAAGGCCATTACCATTATCAACCACTACTCTTTCTAATTCGGTTAAGTTGGCTTCTGCTGTAACATTTTCTAATGTACTGCAGTTTTCAAAGCAAGAATTGCCGATAATAGCGGTTTTCGCTGGGAAGGTAAATGTTTTGCCTGGGAATGTGCAATTTGTAAAGCATTCATCATTGAAGCGAATAAGCGCTGATGAGCCATAATCAAAGAGATCGTTATTAATTGATGAGCCTCTAAATGAAGCATTTAAATCTACTGAACCTGTGACATTTGAGAAATCGATTTTAGTTAAAGAAGTGCAATCACCAAATGCATCAGTTTCAATTGTGAAATTCGTTGTTATTGGCGCTATTAATTTTTTAATTCCTGTTCCCTTGAAAGCTTCTGCATCAATGCTAGTATAGCCTGTGAAAGTAAGGTCTAATTCACCAGGATCACATGCGGTGAAATTTGTGCCAGTAGTATCAGAAGGAACTTCAAAAACGATATCTTCGTTCTCAGCATAAGCAAATAAGCCAGCAGGAATCTTGCCACCCACAATTCTTGGAAGTCTAACTTTTGATAATTGTTCACAACCTTCAAATGAATAAGGAGGTGTAGCAATTTCTGTGGCGTTTCCAAAGGAAATAACCTTTAAATTAGTGGTGTTACCAGTGAAATCATATTTGTTGGCTAAATATAAGTACTCATCTTTATTTCCGCTAACATTATAAACACCAGAAATAAGAGGTTGGTTTTTACTGGATTGGTTTGTTTTACCGACAACGAGAGAATCAATCCAATAGCACATTTTAAATGCACCATAGAGATAGCCATTTGCGTATCTACCGTTAAATTCGCTGCAATCAACAGTACTATTGCCAATTGTTTCTTGTACGCTTCCAAGATCTTCAGAAGCAGCAAGATAATCTGCGTTATCTCTATTAAGCACTAATAATAATGACGACTTATTCTTAGAAACCGCACTTGTGGAATAAATAGCAGAAGTATAGGTTTCTGAATTAGAAGCGGCATAGGTTGTAGTTGTGTAATAAGTAGATGATGTAGCATTATTACCAAAAGTAATTTTTCTCAAAGAGAAATTATTGGAAAACACCGATGTCGTATAGCCAGAGCTACTAACTGAATTAGTAGTTTCATAGAATGTACAATTTGTTGGAATCTTTAAGAATTTTTTAATATTACAGAAAGCAAACGCTTGTCTTCCAATCTCTGTCAAACTAGATGGCATAACGTAATCGCCATTCGATGCATCTGTACTAGGATTGTATGAATACAAGTTTGTAACGCCATATGCTCTCATAAAAGCATATTCACCTATTTTGGTGATTGTGTCAGGAATAGACACAGCTGTTAAATCTTTATAATTGGAATAGTTTTTATAACTTGTAGTATCACAGAATGCCGCACTAAAAGAAGAATCTCCAATTGCATTGACTGTGCAAGTACCACCACCAGGTCTATCGACTGTAGCTGGTACTTTAGCGGTACCAGTAAAGTTTCTATCATGGCGGTCATACAAGTAATTGGACATTGTAGCGGTTGAAGCTCCACATACAAAGGCACATTTATCTTTAATAACGTATTCATTCGCGCTGTTAGTTGGTCCTACACCAATAAATGTTTCAGTGCTTGCATATGTCTCATTAATTGCCTTTTCATAATGAACATTGTAATAAAGAGGCATATTTTGTTCTAAACCATAATGGTTTTGTGTGGCGTTTGGATCAAAGTGATAACCATATGTGTTTTCTATACCGACTTGATACCAGTCTACTATTTCAGTAATTGCTACAGAGTTTTTGCTTGGGTTGTCCATATATGTTCTAATGTAATTAGCATCAGTCTTATGGCCATACATGTTTGATCCTTCAGCACCAGACAAATAAACAGCACCACGGGAATTACCTTGGAATGTATATCTCGCCATACGGAGGGTTGTGTATCTATTAGGCAGGAAGATTTCTTGAACACTAGGATCTCCGCCAAAATCGTTTTTGCTTTTGCCTGCTGACCAACCAATTACTGGATGATCAGTATTACCAGTATGGAAAAGGATTGTTTTTCCACACCTTTCTTCGAAAACAACTGTTCTAAGAGATTCATTCATTGTGAAAGAATAGCTTGGAAGGAATAGATTAAATGTATCCGAATCACTATTGGCACCAGCTTGAACTTTGCTTTTAGCACTTCCTTTGAAAATAACTTTCTCTAAAAGTGGGCATCCAGTGAATGCGTAAATACCGAAATTGTTATCATTACCTTCTTCACCGCCTAGAGCATAGGTAGTATTATCAGTTGGAGTAATGCCGAAATGTTCAAATGTTCTAGGCAAAATAAGGGTCGTTAATTGATAGTTTGTAGTGCCATTATTGTTAAGATAATTCCTATGAATACCATTTGTTGTGCTTCTACTTTTTTCGCTATTCCCCATTTTAAAGAACGCTTCTCTACCAATCACCTTTAAAGCAGATTTAGCATCATCATAGTCCCATTCAAAAACAGTGAGTGCTTTTAAATGTTTGTCATCAGTTTCGGTTGTGCCAAAAGCTCTCACACCAACTGCTTTTAAAGAGTATGGTAATTTAAGAGTTTTGACAGTATTCAACTTATCCATATCAACAAATGCTCTATTGCCAATAACTTCTAATTCGGTAAGACCGTTAAGGACAATTCTTGCGGAAAGAGTATCACCACCAGCGATGGTGTTTTCATCACCAGTGCATTTTGTGTTGTCATCAACGACGATTAATTTGTCATAATCGCCATTGAACATATTAGCTTCGATTCTCTTAAGAGTTTTAGGAAGATAGAGACGTTCTAGTTTGGCTTTTACGGTGTTAAAAGCATCAATTGAAATCTTTCTAACTTTGTTACCTGAACCACTTGGAAGCTCGTTAGGAACGGATAAGAATTTAACTGGAGTGCCTTCAATTTCTGTAGGTCCGATATATGAAGAGATTTCAACTTCGCCATTAACGGTTGTGAAAATCCAGTCGTTTGTGTAAGAAGCACCAGACGCTGTGATTTCATATGTATATAAGTTGGAGCTAGAAGAATGGTCTGTTGTTTCATTTTTCCAACGCCACTTATTATCTGTATGTCTATCCAACCAATCTTGGACATCAGCGGTATCACCGACAAGCCAGAACTTAAGAGATGTATTACATCTATCAAAAGCTTTATCTTCGATAACACCAACTGGTAGATTTGTTTGTAAGTCCTTAGCAAAGAATGAGGAAGAAATATAAACACTCTTCAAACTTGCACATCCTTGGAAAGCGCGAGAACGAATAGTTTTAATATTCATGAACGCTAAAGTGGAATATAAAGAACGGCAGTTGTTAAAAGCTTCATATTCAATTTCTTCAATAGATTGAGGAAGAACAAGTTCTTTTAAAGCATAGCAGTTAAAGAAACAGAAAGATGGAATTGTTGTTAATGAGCAAGGAATTCTTTCCTCTTCACCTTCATCTTCCACTTCACTACATGAACAAGCAGAAGAGGCTTCTGAAGTCGTCGTAGTATTTTGAATAGAAGCCTTCGTTAAATCTTTACATGCATAAAATGCTGCTTCACCGATTTCATCAATCGTTGCAGGAATTGTAACTGATCTGATTTTAGAGTTCATGAAAGCTTCAAAGTCAATGACTGTGATGCCACTTGGGATAAGAATTGAAGTTGCATTGCTGTCAGCAAAACCATATCTCCAAATACCGGTGACTGGTTTCTCATTATATTCAGCAGGAATTGTAATTTGGCTACTTGATGATTTAGCACTCTCTTTTAAAGCAACAGCATATTCTGTATCACCATTAATTGAATAGTAAACAAAATCACCACTGGTGGCTTCTTGAGTACCAATTAAAAGATATTTTGGTGTGACACGGAGAGTATAATCGGTATCACTATGACCACTACAAGCGGCACCAGCAAAAGGAACGATTGCTATTAAGAATCCGATGTATTTCAAGAATTTTTTAAATTTCATAACAATTACCTCCTTTAATTACCTGCTGGATAAACAATTACCTGACCGTTACTTTCGATTCCTAACAAATAGATTGTTAGCTCTTTTTGGTCGCCATTAGTAAGGTTAGGCTTATAGTTGTCTACCGCAACTCGCGTAATAGCATCTATTAGATCTTGACCCGTTAGTGTGGAAGTAATATTGAATTTTCCACTACCAGGATCAAATGTAAATGAAAGATTTGATGGAACAGAATCGCCAAACATAGAGCGATCTGAGTTAACTAAAGCAACATATAATCTACGATTGCCAAGTCTGTTACCTTCTGTTGGACTAGATGGATTGTAGGCTGTGATATCGGAAATAATGATGTTTTCTGTGCCATCCAAAGCAAAACGTGGAACATTGATAAAGTCAACGTTCTCAACTCTATCGGTGCTGGCAAAAACGTTATCATCAAAGTCAAATTGACCATCATCTTGACCTTGAGCACACATGTAATAAATCTTAGGAACACATTGGCTATCCCTAGCCGCTGAACCAATACAATATCTACCTTTTGGTAAGCAGAAAGTATGGGCAAATAATCTTGTTTTACCACTTTCATAGCCAAACTCAGTTGTATCATAATCTGAAGGAACTGTAGCATCAGTGGCGTTATTAGCAACGGTAAAGGTACCATTACTATCATATGTACCGATTTCACCTTTTTGAGTTAATGAATTAACACGATAATCAAAATATGTCAGCTTATTTGTGGTAGGCATAAAGAAGGCATAATCAGGACTATCATAGCTTTGTTTGAATGTTAAGTTATAGTTATCCATTTGGTAATCAATACTGCCTTCAAAATCGGAATCGTCTAATTTATAGACACCTAATGCAGACGGCTTGCTATTATCGCTTGGGGCCGCAATAACAGTAACATTAGCCATTTCATTTTTAATTTCGAAATTAACCATATTACTAACATATGGATTTTGTTCTGCATCCTCTAAAGCGTAGACAGTTCGTGCGACGCCTTGGAATGGAGTAAGGTCTGGACAAGCAAAGCTTGCGGCGAAAGAGCTTACTTCTTGGCGGAGGTTGTTCTTAAGCATAACACCACATTTATTGTTGCCAACAGGAATGTGGTAACTATTTTGGTCCACTAACTTATAGTTAAAGTAGTTAGCCATAAATGCACCACCATCTGTTTCAGTATCGACATCAGAGAAATAGAAACCTTTACCTCTACGATAGCCTGGGTCTAATTTGAAACGCACAAAGTAGTTTTGTCTAGCTTCTCTAGTTTCAAATGATTCTCTAGTCACTTGATCTTTTCTTGGGAAATGTCTACCAGGCAAAATGCTTGTAGAGCTATCGCTTTGGAAATTATCAACATAACTTGCATATGTTAAGCCAGTACCATGAGTTGAATGGTAACCCTTGTTATATTCACCAGTGGAATAATAAATGTAGTAATTATCTTCACCAGAAGCATCGTCAATTGTTAAATCATCATCTGTTAAAACAACAGATCTATCTATGTTTTGACCAGCATCGCCATGCATACCTGTAGTACGAGCGTCAGTAGCGACGGTAAAGACACCTAAATCAGTATTAGTGATGATTTGACGACCTCTAAATGAAACAGCATCTTCGGCAATTGTAATATAATTGCCTTCATAATAACGCAAATATTGTAAATATTTAGTAGTAGGAATTGGGTTATAAGTAACACCCGCTGTGAGGCCTGATTGAGTGTGAGAACCATCAAACGATGTGTCACTGATAATGTCACGATAGATGGTTGTGAAGTCAAGAACACCAATGCTCTTACCTTCTTTAGCGCCAACATCGGATTCACTAGCTAAGATGTTTTGAACTGTGCCACCAACTTTACCAATTAAGCCTAAATCAGAACCATTAGCCAAATAATTATAGCCAGCTCCACCATTATTCATTTGGAAAGAACCATTATAAACGTAGCAATTAGAAATGGAGCCATCACAGTGACCAGCAACTAAACCAATGTTGTTACCATGATCGCCACTCACACGAACACCCATTGAAATAAAGGAAGAGGATTCAGTATCTAAAGTAAAGTCATATTCTAAATTGAGTAAGACTTTAGAATGTTTTTGACCATATCTATCAACACTAGAAACAATCAAAGATGCAGCAGATGAAGCTTGAATTGGGAATTTTGCGTCATCCTCATTCTTTTTCTCTTTGAAGAATTCAAACACTCTTGTTAAATCAGGAACTATTTCACCATTTTCGTTGAGGGTGACAAGGTCACCAGAAAGAAGTGTTGAGAATGTATAACTATTACTTGGAGCATGAATTGATACAGTTGGTATTGGAGATGAACCTTGCTCTGTATATTCAAAATCAGTTGTATTGTTAGCGTTAAAGTAAGTAAAGACTGTATTAGCGTAATCGCTAGTGAAGTTGATTGATTCACCACCATCATTTGGAGTATAAACAAACCAGGCATTATTACCGATTGTGCTTTCAGGACTATATAAATCAGCATATTCGTCTGTATATCCTAATGCATTAATGGTAACGTTGCTAAGGAATAAATTTTTGACCATTGATCCGTGTGCGATATAGCCAAATAAACCAGAGTCTTGTGGATTGCAGTAGACATTCAAATCTTTGATTTCGACGTTTTGGCCATCGAATTCGCCATAGAATGGTAAGGCTTCTGAACCAATCGCATTGATTGGATTAGTGTCTCTATTAGAACCACTCATATCAAGATATGGCTTTTTAACGGTGGAACTATCGTCAGCGTAGCACATTGGAACACCATTACTATTAACACCACCTAAGTCCACTTTACCAAGTTGGAAATAGGCCTTCTCACCATAGACACCTAAGCCTTGTAATCTGGATAAGTTATATAAGTGACGAGGACGAGTGATGATGAATGGATCATTTTCAGTACCACTGCCACTTTCATAGTATGAACGTAACGAAACTTCGCCATAAGTACCATTACCTTTAACGGATTTTTGATATAAGGCAATAGTCATGCCCACGCTTAAAGCAATGGTCGAAACCAAGGTTGAAATTGTGGAGATGTATAAAGCAAACAAACCTTTCTTATTCATCTTCAATCTCAACTTTCTTTATGTTGGATTCCAGAGAAGTGGAAACCAAAATCACGGTCTAAGTAATATGTTTTACCAAGACGGTTTTTATCTAAGAAATAAACACAGTGCTCATAGTCATATTCAATGACGATGTAGCAGTGATAAATGTTATCTGAAGCACTTGGTTCAACAATAATTGAATCATCTAATTCTTTACCATGGAGTGTGCAATCAATAGTCTTATCGTATGTTGTATCGTTTAAGAACTTTTGTGATTGGTTGTCACCAACACGGTGTAAACCATTCCATAAAGCATTAATGTCTGCATATGGTGTTTTAGTGAATGTAGCATAGAAGTTATAGAAATCGGACGCTCTTAAAAGATTTGGATGTTGAGCATCAATATAGCCATCAAGGTTATGAGTTGTATCTTGATACTTATTAGCCACATTGAAAATGGAATTGCTTGTCGCATTAGTACGTTCGATTTGTAAACTAGCATCCACTGGGTTTGGATTAGTGAAGTTAAGTTCAACATCGATAATCACTGATGTGTTTTGATTATGAATAGCGTTAGGAACGTAGCTATCAATGGTTGGGAATTCATCCTTATCAACGGAACCAGCATAATCAATACTGATTTTAGTTGGGTCCATGGAGTTATTAATAATAACGGAAACGTCTTTTCTTTGACCACCATCACTAGTACGTAATTCGATAGATAATTGATTTGGAGAATAGTCGAATGTATAGATACCACTTCTTAAGCAGAGAAGTTGGTCGTCAACACCATCATCATCGGAGTCGATTGCCCTAAAAGCGGAATTACTTTCAGCGATGCTGGAAATTGGGAAATAGTTATATTCGTAAACTGTTTGAGCGTTAATGTAGTCTTCAAGGACTTCAACTAGGGCAAAAGAAGAACCCGCTGAAACTACGATATTATCAAGAATAGCGTGTTTTTCAGCAGTCACACTTTCTCTTAAGCCAAAGGCTTGAGATTTATCAAGAGACCATGATTCATCAACACCGTTAAATAAGCCATCGCCAATAAGATAGTAATGGAATGATGGGACATATGAGGCATCTGGAATATAAACATTTGTAGAAGAAGCATCATTTAATGTTGTTGTTGATGTACCACCAGTTCTTGTTCCGAGTGTAACTGTAGCGTTATCGGATGTGATATTGATGTCATCAACATCGGTTTCACCATATGTTAATGTGTGGTCTTCTAGGACATATTTTTTAACAACACCTGGGGCATCGTAGTCGATAAACTCAGTTGAGTTTTTATAATATGGATAGACATACTTGTAAGCAGAGACTTTATTAATTTCAACATCAAGGTCACCAGTAACCATTTTGATTTTGGATTCTTTAGCGGTCAAATTGAACCACGCTAAAGTGGTCATAGTAACAGCACCTACACTACCAGCGATAAGCATAGAGAAACCAATTATCTTACCTTTTCTGGAAGATAACTTAGGAGCTAAAGATTTCATCTTTTCCGCTAACTTCATTGGTTTTCTCCGTTTATAAAAGCATAAAGACGAGATCCTTCAAGATAAGGTTCTCGTAGCAGTTACTATTGCCATCCACACTCTTGGTGTAGTAGGAATCATTGGTGTCTAACTCATAGTAAGTATCACTGCTATCATCAAATTCGATTGAGAAATATAAGATTTGACGAGTAGCATCACTACTAGCGCCAGAAACACTATTAACGACATTAATAGCTTGTCTTGGTTGTGGCGCTGGGGAAGCTTGACTATAAGTGAATGTATCGTTTAAGGTGGCACCTGAATAACTAGTAGCAAAACCACTAGCGATATCAGCGGTCACATCATTTGTCTTTGTAACGTTATAGGCTGCACCATAAAGGTTGATAGCCCAGGATAAGGAAATGAGGACATCGTTATCAAGATTGTCCTTAGTTTTTGTATCTTCATCAGTTTCTTCGTCCCAGGATTCTAAAGTGAATCTATTGAGATCACCAGAAGTGACGACAATGGCGTATGTGAGCTTATGGGCTGGCCATAAGTGGGAAATATTTGTTGGATTTAAATCATCGGAAACGACATTTTGTTCATTATCGATAACTTGGCCTTCATCATTATAGTTAACTTTGTTGAAGACTGGAGTACCTGCAGCAACTTCATAACCAGAGTGTTTGCTAACAACAGTATTGAAGTTACCATCTTTATTGGATTCATTGACCACGAAATGATCAAGATAATATAAGTCGTATTGAAGACCGCTTGCATTTTTAACTGTGAAAGTTCCACCACTAACATTTACTGATGTTTTAGTAGAGAACCAAGCGATAGTACTAGTGAAGACAGTGGCCAAGGTGAAAATCACTGTAGCGGTCGCTGCAACGATCTTTAATCTTGTGTTTATTTTCTTTTCAAACATCTTCATTACCTGACTAGTACTTAGTTTTACCGTAGGTAACTGGCTGTCTTTAAGAAATTAAAAACCTCAACTTTTTTAGACTAAATCAGTTGAGGTTACTGGCTATCTTTCTTAAGACCCTATAGTTTTGCGTCACTAGATTACTCTAGTTTTGCCTTTTGCTCTACACATAGTTTTATCACTTTTATTAATTTTGTCAATACTTTTAGATTAATCTAATAAAATTTTTGCTATCGTTTAGAGGTTAACGCAATTATTGCTTTTGTCAAAAGTAGAATATTTCTTCAAATTTCTTATCTAGAGCGATGCAGAGAAGAAGCGCTAGTTTAGCGGTTGGTTGATATTGTCCTGTTTCTATTGAACTAATTGTATTCCTTGACACACCAACCATATTAGCAAGTTCTGCTTGTGAGATGTTTTGTTTCCTTCTCACTTCTGCAACATTATTGCGGAGCACTAATGATTCGTTCATATTAAATCACCTTCGTTAATCTTAAGATCCAGAATGTTAACCATCCTAGAGCAATTAATGTATAGCAGATGGCCACCACTAGTTCATGTCTTTTCTTAAGTATGAAGAATTTGACATAGAAGGCAGTTGCTAACATGATGAAGCAGCCACCCATGATTTCATAATGCATAACATTATTCACAATCATTTCGACGACGATGATAGCGATAAATGCCAAGCCACCCACCATGAAGGCAATACTAGTACCCTTCTTTTGTGCTTCTAAATCAGCAATATCTTGACCTTTATTTTCTTTTTGGGCTTTCAATAAGATTTCATTCTTTTCCATAACTTTCTCCTTTGCCAAGTTGACTTGTCACAACACTATATTAGATTATGCCAAGCGTACTTGTCAACAATATTAGGAAATATTTTTTGTGATTTGTGATTAATCGTAGATTATTACAGTGTTTTTATCTGTTTTGTCAAGTATCAACGATCTAAAAAAGAATTATCGAAAATAAAGACAAATAAATTAAAACCCCTCATTGTTTTGAGGGGTTATCTTTCTTGTTTGGTCGGGACGACAGGATTTGAACCTGCGGCCTTCAGTTCCCAAAACTGACGCGATACCAAGCTACGCTACGTCCCGATTATGGCGCGCCTCACAAGAATCGAACTCGTAACCTCCAGATTCGTAGTCTGACACTCTATCCAGTTGAGCTAGAGGCGCATTTGATGCTGACAGTCATCTTATCCAGTATGACCTAGAAATAAGATGGAGGTTCCTACCGGATTCGAACCGATGATCATTGAGTTGCAGTCAATTGCCTTACCAGACTTGGCTAAGGAACCATTCTTGCAGCGTTATGAATTATAGCACTGCAATTATCTTACTATCAAGTATAAAAATTATTTTTTATTCTGTTCTTCTTTTCTCTTTTTGCGGAGATTGTGTTTAACGCGGTTTCCAATGAAGAAATATCCGATTAAACAAGCGCCGCCAGCGACTTCGACGATGAAGAGAACAATTGCCCAAACCGGAAGAGTATCACTCTTAAATTTTTCCCACATCTTTAAGACAGCTTCGTTTTGTGGACCAAAGTCACGCATAACAGCACATCTTGATAATGTATATTCATCTGGGAATTGGCAGAAGAATTCTCTACCAACAGCGCGGTTGCCGCCTGTAATATTGCCTTGCTCATCAGTTTCAGCATCTGGTAGATAGCAATCTGTATAGAAGACATAGGAATCAGGATCATCAATCACATTGCCTTCGTCATCGGTAATAGTGCCTTCAAAGAAATATGAGAGATCCACTCTTTGGAGACCTTTTTCAGCGATTTCTTCTTCGCTTGGAATAGCATCATCAAATTCTTCTGTTTCTTCGTCATAACGGTAGTCGTACCATTCACGAGTTAAATCAAGAATCTCATTACCTGCAGTGAATGGAGTATAGCCAGTATAAGACATATTTTGAGCGGTATATTCAGGAATAGACAGGAAGTCTAAGAATAACTCCGCGAGTTCTCTTTGTGCTTGACTACGTTGGTCAGATTTTGGCATACACCAGGCATCCATCCAAATGTTGCTACCAGTATTTGGAATGCTGTAATATAGCTCAAGTTCTTTTTCTTCTTCAGCTTGTTCCATAGAGTAAACAGCATCACCACTCCAAGCAAAGTTAATTCCAATTTTGCCTGTAACAATGTCTTGTTTACCACTATCGACTTCCATGCCGAAGACATTGCCTTTTAATTTGGTTAATGACTTACGAACTTTGTTGAGTGTTTCATTATCGCATTTGTTAAATAAATCAGAGAACTTTTCATTATAAGTTTCGTCATCATAAGTGCCATCTTCATGCTTATTCATTAATGTTTCAAAGCCTTCAATGGTTTTACCATCTTCTTCGAAATCATCGTTTAAAGCGTGTAATAAGCCAATTGCGTATGTATCTCTAACAGAATCCTTGATGGAAGAAATGCCTTTGTAATCTGGATTCCATAAAACAGACCAATCTTGCATATCTTCAATTGTGATTTCAGCTTCACGACCAGCATATTCTGGATCAAAGAGGATACCTAATGTACCCCACATATAGCCAACAGCATAATCTTTTAAGAAGCATTCTTGATTAGTCTTAGCGTTAACTGCACTAATAGCGTCCAATCTACCTTTAATCGCTTTAGAAGCGTTTTTAATATAGTTAGGCATATGTTCTTCATCAATATGCATTGGTTCAATCATATCGTTAACGATAAGCTTTTGAATCATATAATCAGAAGGACAAATGAGGTCGTAACTATGTTGAGAAATATTTAATTCATTAAACATTGATTCTGGAGTATCGGTTGTGGCGTAGTTAACTTTAACGTCTTTATAACCGAGATCTCTAGCGTAGTCTTCAAATTGATGGACTAAATTCTTTGCCGCTCCAGCATCTTCTGGATCTTTTTCATAGATATAGTCTTCAACGTTTAATAAACGTAATGTTTGAGAACCACTACCGATTTCCATAGACTTGGTCTTAATTGATAAGCTAGCTTCTTTACCAGCGGAAGGAATTAATAATGAGGAAAACAAAACTAAGGAAGTAATGAAGTTATTCATAATTATGCTCTCCTTTCTCTCTTAGAAGTGCCTTTCTTGGCTTGATAATGGCGGTAAACACTCACGCCAATAACGCCAAGGACAACTAATAAGAAGATGATTGTGGTTAAAGCTCTCATTTGAGGTGGAATTGGGCCTTTCTTAATCTTGTCTTGAATTAAGATAGATAATGTAACAATCTTTGGATCACCAGCAGAAAGTAAGCCAGGACCAGTTGTGAATTGAGAAATGACAAAGTCATCTAAAGATAATGTAATAGCTAATAAGAAGCCAGAGAAGATACCCGGAAGGATTTCTGGTAATGTCACTTTCCATAACGCTTGATGTGGTTTTGCACCTAAATCAATCGCTGCTTCATACATGGAAGGATCCATTTGTTGTAATTTTGGTTTGACGTTAATGTAGACAAATGGCGCGCCTAAGACAACGTGGCCGATTAATAATGTCCAGTAAGAACGTAAATCAATTTTAAATAATAAGCTTGGTAAGGCTGCAAACATGATGGCTAAAGATAAAGCCATAACGATTTCAGCATTAACAACTGGAATTTGGTTAACAAATTCGAATGCCTTTCTAAACTTCTTGGAAGAATAGAACACACCGATAGCGCCTAAAGTGCCAAGGATTGTGCTAACTAAGGCACTTGTAATAGCAATGATTAATGTATTGGCCAAGGCCACCAGTGTTTCTTTGCTATGGAACAAGTCACCATAAAGTCCGAAAGAGAATCCTTTCCAAACACCGACGTTTACGCTTTCAGTAAATGAGAAAGCAATAAGGACAAGGATTGGAAGATACATTAATAGGAGAATAAACCAAATATATGTTTGGCCGATGATTTTCTTTACCATGCTGCTCCTCCTTCCTTTTCCTCTTTACCACTATTACGGGTGAGGATCATTGAAATACCAATAATAACTAACATAATGAGGGCCATAAATGAGCCATCATGCCATAAGTTATTAGCAAAGTCTAAATAGATATAGTTACCAAATAAGGTAATCTTTCCTTCGGAAAGTGTATCACTGATAACATAACTTGACATGGTTGGCATAAATGTCATTGTGCAAGCTGAAACAATGCCGGGAACTGATTGAGGGACCACGCTCTTGAAAAATACTTGGACTGGATTAGCGCCCAAGTCAGCAGCGGCTTCAATTTGACTCTTATCGAGTTTAAGCATTGTTGTATATAAAGGAAGAATAACGAATGGTAAATAGTTTTGAACCATACCAATTAATGTCGCTAAGTATGGCATGTTACCACCATTGATACCCATCCATGTTAATAAGTCACGAGTCGCACCTGTTCTAAGAACAAAGTTAATCCACATAGGAGCGACAAACAATGTAATTAAAACGGCATTCTTATTGACTTTTTTATCAGCAAGGAAATATGCAAGCGGATAACCAATTAGTAAGCAGAGAAGTGTTGTTTGAAGGGCAACGAACACTGATGTAATCAAAACATTAACTTTTGACCAGTTAGTGAAGAATCCCACGAAAGCACTAATACTTGGAAGACCATTATCGTCAGTGAACGCATAATAAACGATGATTAAGATTGGGACGATAATAAAGAGTACCAAGAATACTCCGTAAGGGATGCAGAGATGCTTACGTTTGAAAAGTTGGAAACGTGTGCCTCTATTCGATTTCATATTTTGAAATTTCACCTTTCAAAGATAATTTAATATTTTGTGGTAAAACTTTAATAGAAACTTGGTCACCTTCATTCCAAGTATAGTCTGTAAGAGCAATGAAGTCTTCTTCATCATCGGTTCTCACCATCACTTGATAGTGATCGCCTTTATAGATAATGCTCACGATGTCACCGTTAGTGTCACCATTATCATAACCATCAATCATTTCGACTTTATCTAAGGCGATTTCAGCGGTCACATCAGCATCGTTTAAATCGTATTTTTTGCCATCAGGACCAACTAAATAGCCATCTTCATTAACGGAAGAACCTTTTAGAAGTTGAGTAATGTCACAAGCGAATGGATCTTCGCCAATAACAACTTGGTTTTTATTGTTAATCCAGGCTTCACGGTAAACGTTGCTGGTTAATTCTTTCTTCATGATTTGGATGTTTTCTGGATCAACTTCCACAGTCACTAAATCACCAACGTTACGGTCTTTTGTGTCTCTACATTCAACTTCGGCTTTGCCGACTTGAACTAAATATTCATAGTGAACGCCTTTAAAGACTTTAGTTACAATCTTACCAGTAACTTTTTCTTTAGAAGGTTCCTTCACCACTTTTAAGATGACGTCTTCTGGACGAACGACTACATCAACTTTTTCATTGGTTGGGAAATCATCGATACAATCAAAGACATGGTTAAGGAATCTAACTTTGAGTTTGCCCGCCATTGTGGCGTTATAAATATTAGATTCACCAATGAAGTCAGCAACGAATGCGTTAACTGGTTCATTGTATATGTCTAATGGACCACCAACCTGTTGAATTTGACCAGATTTCATAACAACGATTGTATCTGACATTGTTAAAGCTTCTTCCTGGTCATGGGTAACGTAAATAAATGTAATACCTAATTTCTTATGCATTTCTTTTAATTCGATTTGCATATCTTTTCTCATCTTTAAGTCAAGAGCGCCTAAAGGTTCATCGAGAAGAAGAATTTCTGGTTCATTAACGATAGCACGCGCAATAGCGACTCTTTGTTGTTGGCCACCAGATAAAGTAGAAATATCACGATCTTCAAATTCATCTAAGTCAACGATTTCAAGAGCGTGAGCAACTTTTTCGTCGATCTCTTTAGCTGTTAGATGACGATAGGCTGTAATTTTATTGCCTTTCTTGTCCTCTTTTTCATAAGGAATCTTTTTAAGCTTTAAGCCAAAAGCAACGTTATCATAAACATCTAAATGTGGAAACAATGCATAACGTTGGAAGACAGTGTTAATTGGTCTTTTGTGAGGAGGAATTTTTGTAATATCCTCACCATTGAGCAAAATTTTACCGTCTGTTGGTGTTTCAAAACCAGCGATCATTCTGAGTGTTGTAGTCTTGCCACAACCAGAAGGTCCTAAGAATGTAACGAACTCACCTTTTGTGATATCGAGATTAAAGTTATCGACTACTGTTGTGCCATCAAAAACTTTATTGACACCTTGAAGCGAAATAATGATATTTTTTTTGTCCATAATTTCCCCGCCTTTTCTCCTTCGCAATTTTTGATTAAAAAATCACGCAAAAAATATATATAAAAATGAACAAAAAAACAAACAATTTTTTTAAAAATTTTATTGAGGGGGGTTTTTGAAAACGCCATTTTTTAACTTTTATTAGATATTATCTATACTTTTTATATTTTGACTTTTTCAAAATTTTGTTTAGTTTTTCTAGCGATTTTTCACTCAATTTTTTGAACGATTTTTTTGACGAGTTTTTTGAACGATTTTTTTGCTCATTTTTTGGGTCGATTTTTTGAGTGGTTTTTGAGGGTTAATTTTTGAGGCATTTTTGCACCAATAAATAGTAAAAATTGGCTTACGCTTGCACGCGTGTATTTCTTTGAATTATAATTAGGTCCATGAAACACAAAAAAATCATCTTATTACCGATGCTAATTGCGGCATTAGTTCTTCCTTCTTGTAGCAAAGGAAAGGAAAACATTCGACCAATTATGACATATGGCACTTATATCAAGCATACTGTTGCTTCTTTACCTGAATTGAGTAACGAAGAACTATTTGATCGACTTTATAACAAAAATGAAGTTCTTTTACTTGCGACCTATCAAGGCGAATACAGTGAAAGCTGTGCTTGTTGGACTACCTTTAAGAATGTAATTTGTTACGAGGCTAATTATTCCCACTATCAGATTTATTTATTCAATGCTCAAGCGCAGGATGAATCATTAAAGGATTTAAAAATTAAAAAAGTTAATAATAGCACACCAATGCTTTATGTTTTTCATGGTCCAAAGCAACTAGCATGTTTTTCTGGCGATAATAATAGAGATAAAGAAATATTCAGAGATACCAAAAATCACGAATTAGCTTGTCGCGTAGGAGAATACGTACAGCCATATTGTTTTTTATACTACGTTGATGAAGATAGCTTAGACAAAATTATTAGTGAAAACTACATGAAGAAAGTCTTCTTTGTTAGAAGTAAATGCAGCGATTGCACATATACGATCAACAATGTTGTAAGGCCATTTATGGAAGAGGAATATAATAATGAATATTTGTTCGAACCTTGTTTCGTTTTTGATATGCAGCCATATTATGAAATTGAGAAATATTATCCAGACACTGAGCCTGTTTACTCTAATCTTAAGGCAAAATATCATTTAACTGCGGCATCAGATGAAAAGAACGGTTATCTCAATGGTGTTGTTCCAACTGCTCAACAATATAGAAATAACGAATTAGTTTATTCCTCTGTTTTCTTTAATGATTCTATTAGCAAAAATGAAAGCGACGAATACTATATTAGTGATTCTTTCTATTCAGAGGAAAGATTACCCTACCTTACCTATTTAAATGATGATATCTTTGACTGGACTATTGATCACAAAGTTTTAAAAGGAATGAAAGTTTCCACTAGCGATGTTCTCTTCAATAGCAATGGGTCACCATATTTGTCACAAGAAAAAGCAGCAGAGTATCATACCCCACTGCTTCGTGCTTTCCTTTCAATGTAATTTATTGTTTATATTGTTTAAAAATCAAAGCGCCTGTGTAGTCTTTGTATTTGTTTAAATCAAGCTCTTCCTCATCTAAATACTGATAACCAGGGAAGAGCTTTTTAAATTCATCAATCATATTGCCATCAGGATAACCACTATTAAATTCCTTCATGTAATAATGCATTGGAATTAAGATTCTTGGTTTAATGATATTAGCGATTTCTTTTAGCTCTCTTGGTCCAATGGTATAGAAGCCATTAATTGGGGCTAATAAAATATCGCAGTTTTTGAATGGCTCTAAAGTCTTCTCATCTAATAAGCAACCAGTGTCTCCAAGGTGAACAACTTTATAACCTTCAATGTCAAACATATGAATCTTGTTTAAACCGCGTTTTGCACCACCACAATCATCATGTGGAACCGTAGCGGAAACCGCTCCAACAGAAGCTGGATTATCCTTAATATTAACTAATTCGCGAGCGTTATGATCAGCGTGTTCGTGTGAACACACTGCGACATCAACTGGTTCAACATTTGGAAATTTTAAGTTTGGTACACTACCATTTTGGTATGGATCAATTACTAGAGAATAATCATTTCCCTTAAGTAAAAAGGAAGCATGTCCTAAATATACAATTTTGCTCATAACTAACTCCTCATTTTATCACCATTATTTTAACGTATTTTCTTATAAAAAGGCATATGTTGATACATTGCATTTTAAATAAAAATGGATTACCATAAAAATAACTTGAAAGGAATTTCAAACATAATATGGCAAAAAAAGGAAAAAAGGGTCCAGGTTTATGGGCCGAATTTAAGGAATTCATCAATCGTGGCAACGCCTTCATGTTAGCAGTTGGTGTTGTTATTGGTGGCGCATTCTCCGCTATCGTCAATGCATTTGTTAACATGTTAATGTCCTTAGCGACATGGCCAGTCCCAGGTGGCTTAGCAGGTTTAGTTACTGTTTTACCAGCTTTGACAGAAGGCCAAAAAGGTTTACCAGGTGTTGGTCAATCATTCGCCGCTAGCGAATTTGACGCTGTTGCTAAAACCATTGGTGAAAACGCCGGTGCTGGCGACCCATTAGTTTATGGTGGTAACATCCTCTCTGGTAACTACGTTAAATATGGTACAAACTTCTATTTCAAAGGCAGTGCCATTATTAACTGGGGTGCATTAATCAATGCCGTTATCTCCTTCATTATCATTGCTATCGTCTTATTCATTATCGTTAAGGTTATGAATGCTGCTGCAAGAAAGAGAGAAGAACTTAAAGCTAAAGCACAAGAAGCTTATTACGAAAAGCATCCAGAAGAAAGACCAGTTCCACCAGAACCAGGCAAACCAGAACCAACAGAAATCGATTATCTCAAACGTATTGCTGATGCTTTAGAAGCAAAAAGAAATAAGTTCGATTAGATAAAACAAAAAGAAGCGATTGAGTTCGCTTCTTTTTAGTTGTATTTATCGATTTGTGCTCTCAAGTCTTTTAATACTTCTTTAGCGTTTTCAGATTCTATTGAATAATACTTGGTATACATGACATATGTTCCATAAGAAGTGTATCCAACAAAGCCAAGCTGAGCGCACAAATTATCGATATCTATCTCTAATTCGGAATACACGTCTCCTCCTTGGAATTCAGCATAAACCCATTTTTTTGTCGTATATTTAAGGTCTGATTCCTCAAAAGCATTATGTGCTGTTTCGGAATCAATAAGTTTATATTCAAGATCCTTTAATGCCTTATAATACTTTTTTGACTTATCAATAACGCTATATAGTTTGCATTCTTCTTTAGCTACGTTTTCAAAGAAATTATTTATATTATAGTTAGCAATATAATTATCAAATTCTTTTACCGCTTCATCGCCTTTTTTAACTAGATTATCAATCATTTCTTCTGCTATTTTGGCATCGAAAGAAAAATAATATGTAGGCTCTGCGGAAGTGAAGTGACCATAAGTAAATAAACCATTAGCGTAAATAGTGAAATCAAACAAATCAACAAGGGGCACGCCCTTTTGGTATTCCTCAACCGCTACAAACGTTCTTCCTGATATTGATTTGTCAGATTTTGGGGTATTTTTGTTTGCTCTTACGAAGTCTTCAGTGTTTTTTATCCCGTTTATCACAATTTCTTCTCTATCTGTAAAATCTTCCATGTTTGCAGGACCATTCCTATGCCCAGGATAAGCAGGATAAAAGATAGAGATTGAACCCCAATGATTATCTAGAAAGTCTTTTGGAGTGTCATACTTATATGTGTATTTATAAGTGTTTTTATTAGTTTCACCACACCCAACAACCGAAAAAGACGTAGCAATTAATGGTAATAATAATAGTATTTTCTTTTTCATAAAAAGGCCCTCCTTACGCACTAACAATAAATTAATATTTTTTAACGAATATATCAAGAAAAAACGGTATCGATTATTTATATCAATACCGTTGGTTCTAATTCTAAAAATGTTTGAGATTAGATCTTGTCGTTTGAGCCTAACACATCAACGATTTTGTGTTTGACTAATTGTTTGACATAAGCACGGCCATCACCGACATATTGACGTGGGTCAAAGTGATCTGGATGAGCTCTCATGTGTTCTCTAATACCAGCAGTCATCGCTAAGCGGAGGTCGCTGTCGATATTGATCTTACAAACGGCTAATCTAGCAGCTTGTCTTAATTGAGCTTCTGGAACACCAACTGCGTCTTTTAAGGCACCACCGTTATCGTTAATGATTTTAACGAATTCTTGGTTAACGGAGGAGGAACCGTGTAAGACGATTGGGAAACCTGGTAAACGTTTGCTCACTTCTTCTAAGATATCGAATCTTAATGGAGGTGGTAATAAGACACCTGTTTCTGGATCTCTTGTGCATTGTTCTGGTTTGAACTTATAAGCACCATGGGATGTACCGATAGCAATGGCTAAGGAGTCACAACCAGTTCTACGAACGAATTCTTCGACGTCTTCTGGTCTGGTGTAGGATTCTGCACCGTGTTCAACTTTAACTTCATCTTCGATACCTGCTAATGTACCTAATTCAGCTTCAACTGTGACATATGGCACATGAGCGTGAGCGTATTCACAAACTTTCTTTGTGATAGCGATGTTTTCTTCGAATGGTTTGCTGGAGCAGTCAATCATGACTGATGTGAAACCACCGTCGATACAATCTTTACAAATTTCAAAATCTGCGCCGTGGTCTAAGTGGAGAACGATTGGTAAGTTGGTGTCTTCGACAGCAGCTTCAACCATCTTCTTTAAATAGACAGGTTTGGCATATTTTCTTGCCCCAGCGGAGACTTGGAGAATAACTGGTGAATTGCATTCTTTAGCAGCTTCTGTAATGGCTTGAACGATTTCCATGTTGTTGCAGTTGAAAGCACCAATTGCGTAACCGCCGTTATAGGCTTTTTCAAACATTTCTTTGGAGTTAACTAATGGCATATAATTTCCTTCTTTCCGGGAATATTATACACCACACTATTATTTACACAAATAATACGTTAATATTTTTTA
>CACWSI010000011.1 GCA_902763555.1 uncultured Erysipelotrichaceae bacterium
ATGTTGGTGGCCATACCAACAGCAATACCACTACTACCATTAACTAATAAGTTTGGAATTCTAGAAGGTAAGACAGTTGGTTCTTGGTCAACACCATCGTAGTTATCCATGAAATCAACAACATCACAGTTGATATCACGGACCATTTCTAATGCGAGTTTAGCCATTCTGGCTTCGGTATATCTATAAGCCGCTGGTTCATCACCATCGATAGAACCGAAGTTACCATGACCTTCAACAAGCATATATCTCATAGCGAATGGTTGGGCTAATCTGGCTAAAGCACCATAGATAGCGGAGTCACCATGAGGGTGATATTTACCCATAACGTCACCGACGATACGAGCACATTTCTTGAATGGTTTATCTGGAGTGTTACCAGTTTCACTCATAGAGTAAACAATACGTCTATGAACTGGTTTCATACCATCTCTGACATCAGGAATCGCACGAGCGACGATAACAGACATGGCGTAATCAAGGAAAGATTCTTTCACTAATGGAACGGTATCAACATCGGTTAAACCAGCAACGATACCAGCTTCAAGTTCTTGTTCTTCTTCAGCGGAAACTTCTTCAGTTTCTTCATCTTTGACTTCTTCGTCTAAGACTTTGTTTTCATCTTCTAATAACATAACTTGCACTCCTTTCCTTAGATGTCAAGGTTCTTCACGAACTTCGCGTTAGCGTGAATGAACTCTTTACGTGGGTCAACATTATCACCCATCAAATCTGTAAAGATTTGTTCAGCGGCAATCGCATCGTTAAGAGTTACTCTAATCATCTTACGATTGCTTGGATCCATTGTTGTTTCCCATAATTGTTCAGCATCCATTTCACCAAGACCTTTATAACGTTGGAATGGATAGCCTGGTTTTAATTTTAATTTTTGTTTAATTGTTTCTAATTGGTCGTCATTGTAGGCGTAATATTGCTTACCATGATATTCGACTTTATATAGAGGAGGTTGAGCGATATAAACGTAGCCTTCTGTAATTAAAGGACGCATAAATCTATAGAAGAAAGTTAATAATAAGATACGGATGTGAGAACCATCGACGTCAGCATCGGTCATGATGACGATCTTATGGTATCTAATCTTACTTGTATCAAATTCTGGATCAATGCCACCACCGATAGCGGTAATCATGTTACCGATTTCAGCATTAGCAAAGATACGTTTAGCTTGAGCTTTTTCAACGTTAAGAATCTTACCACGCAATGGAAGAATGGCTTGCGTTTCTCTATTTCTACCGTTTTTAGCACTACCACCAGCGGAATTACCTTCGACGATATATAATTCACATTCTTCAGGATTTTTACTTGAACAATCCGCTAATTTACCAGGTAATGTGTTAAGTTCAAGACCGCCTTTACGACGGATTTCTTCTCTAGCTTTTCTCGCTGCTAATCTTGCGTTAGCCGCTGTCACAATCTTCTCCATGATTATTCTAGCTAAGCGAGGATCTTCTAAGAGGAATCTATTTAATTGATCACCAACGATTTGAGAGACAATCTTACGAACTTCAGAGTTACCTAATTTTGTCTTTGTTTGACCTTCAAATTGTGGGTTTGGGTGTTTAACAGAAATAACACATGTTAAACCTTCGGTAATATCATCAACTGTTAAGTCATCTTCACCATCTTTTAAGAACTTGTTTTGTCTTGCATAGGCGTTAATGACTCTTCTAATTGCATCTCTGAAACCTGTTTCATGCATACCACCTTCATGGGTATGGACGTTGTTACAGAAAGAATAGACGTTTGATGAATAACCATCATCATATTGCATTGCGATTTCAGCATAGACATGGGCTTCACTACCACTGGCTAAAGTAATAGGGGCGGTGCCTTCGCAATAAATAACTTCGTCAAATAATCTTGTTTTGTGGTTATTGATGAATAAGACGTATTCTTTAATACCACCTTTGTAGCAGAATTCTTCATGAACTTTCTCAGGAGTTCTAGCGTCTTCAACAATAATCTTGATGCCTCTATTTAAGTAGGCAACTTGTCTCATTCTGTCACGAATGATTGTGTAATCGTAAACAGTTGTATCTGTGAAGATTGTTGCATCTGGCTTAAATGTAACTGTTGTACCATTTGCTTTTGGATCACAAGTACCGATTTTCTTTAAGTGTTCAACGATTTTGCCACCGTTAACGAACTTAATGTAATAAACACCACCGTCTTTATGGACTGTGACTTCGCACCATTCAGATAAGGCGTTAACAACGGAAGCACCAACACCGTGTAAACCACCGGATACTTTATAGCCGCCACCTTCACCGAATTTACCACCAGCGTGTAAGACTGTATAAACAGTTTCAACACCGGATAAACCAGATTTCTTAACCACGTCAACAGGGATACCACGACCATTATCAACAACGGTAATTGTGTCGCCTGGATTAATGGTGACTTTAACTTCGGTACAATAACCCGCTAAGGCTTCGTCGATTGCGTTATCAACGATTTCCCAAACGAGGTGATGAAGACCTGCACTTGATGTAGTACCGATATACATACCAGGTCTTTTTCTGACGGCTTCAAGCCCTTCTAAGACTTGAATGTTACCTGCGTCGTATTTTGCGTCAGCTTTTTCGAGTTGAACTTCTTCTTCGTTCATCTCGGAGACATTAACTTCAGGAATTGGAGCGGTTTCTGGAGCTTTTGTCTCTTCTACGGCTTCTTTCTTTTCTTCTTCCATTAGAAGACCTCCTTTTCTTCTTGTTTTATTAATAAGTGATTACAGTCAGGAATATCTAATTTCGTGGCGGTAATGAACACTTGATTAAACTTTCTTAAAAATTTGATTAGTCTTTCTTGATGCTTTTGATCTAGCTCACTCATCACGTCATCAAGAACAATGATTGGTTTTTTATCCTTGTCTTCAATTAAGAAGTAAGGACTGAGTTTTAATGCGAGAGCGGCAATTCTATTCTCACCTTGGCTACCAAACGTGGCAATATCACGTCCGTTTAGGCTGATAGAAATGTCTTCTCGATGAACGCCTATGGAAGTTTGCTTGTGTTTGAAATCGCCTTCCTCAGCGCGTTTGAATGCTTTTTTCGCGTTTTCATTGAAGTCAGCATCATAAGGCACGAATGGGTAATACTTAACTTCGAATGTTTCTTTAACGCCTGTGAGCGCGCGCGTTATTTTATTAAGGATATCATTGATATCCTTGACGTACATCTGTCTATAAGAGATGATTGAACCCGATAATTTCACTAGCATTTCTGTTGTGACATCGAGTAAAGTTCGATCTACTTTTTCACTTTTAAGTAAATCATTTCTCTCTTTTAGAACTTTGTCATAACGCGAGATGTAATCTAAGTACATCGCACTCTTTTTAGATATAGAAATATCTAAGAAATTTCTTCTATCTCTTGGTGGACCACTGAAGAGCATCACATCTTTAGGCTGGAACAAGATGACATTAACGCATTTTGATAGTTCAGATAACTTAGAGATGTTTTTGCCATTAATCAATATTGCGCGTCCATTTTTCGTAATATTGACTTTAATCTTTCTAGTTAGTTCTCCTTCCAAGATAGTCGCATTAATCTCCGCTCGTTCATGATTCCTTTTGATTAATTCACTATCATCATTAGCCCTAAAGCTACGACCTAATGATAAGTAGTAGATTGCTTCCACAATGTTTGTTTTACCGACAGCATTCTCGCCAGTAATCACATTCAAATTGTTAGAGAAATCAAAATTACGATAAGAGTGGTTACGGAAATTTTTGAGGCTAATGTTCTTGATCTGCATGTCTAATCGATTAAAAAGGACATGTTACGGAACTGAATGACATCGCCATGGTATAATTTACGACCGCGACGATTTTCTTCCTCTCCGTTTACCAAAACAGCGTTTTCACTAAGAAAATATTTTGCTTGTCCACCAGTATCGATGATACCCGTGAGTTTAAGCAAAACACCAAGTGTGATGAAGGTTTCACCTTCTTTTAATTTAATGCTTTTTTGGGCCACAAAAACTCCTGTATGTTTATTATAGACCATATAAATTAAAAAGGGAATAAATTATTCCCTTATTTTGTAATATCTTTAGAATAGGTGTTTTTGGCCTAATACGTACGGATTGGAGTGACGATTTGAACGACCGAGTCATCTGAAGCGTTTTCGACTACAAATGGCTTCATTTCGCCTACAAATGCAAGTGTGACATCCGCACTTCCGAGAGCTTTAACAGCTTCAATAACGAATCCACTATTGAAGGAGATGTGTAAGTTTTGGCCAACATATTTGAAGACATCAATTCTTTCAACCGCAGAACCAACTTGGCTGGATTTAGCGGAGATCTCGATGCTATCTTCACTCATTGATAAATCAACAATGTTTTCTCTATCAATGGATAAGATGTTAGCTCTTTCAATAGCCTTCATTAAATCATTAGCGTTAACTTCTAATAAATAGTTAGTAACCTTTGGAACGATATTCTTTGTATTTGGATAATCACCCGCAATTAATCTAGTAGCAACAACGGTTGTGCCAATGGTGAATAATGCTTTCTTATCGCTAAAAGCGATACTTACTGATTCTCTACCTTCTAAAAGATGGTTAACTTCATTCATCATCTTAGCAGGAACATTAGCCACGAATTCAACACCAAGAGGAATACTTAATGTTTTTCTAGCCATACGAGCAGAGTCTGTTGCAGTAGCGGTTAAGATACCATTACTAGCTTCCAGATTTAACGCTGTAAGGATTGGACGTTGTTCTTTTAAAGATGCTGCAAATGTTGTTTGGCTGACTAAGATATCAAAATCGGCTCTAGAAAGAGTTAATTCTGTACCATTAGCATCTAAATCAAGGTCTGGATATTCGTCAACCTTAACGCAGTTTAAGCTATATTCAGAACGGTTATTACTATTGCTGATTGTTGCAATTGTGGAATCGATAACATCTAAAGTGATTTCTTCAGTATCCATCTTTCTGATCATTTCCACCAATAATCTAGCCTTAATTAAAACTGAACCTTCCTTATAGTTTCTGATAATATCTTCTTCACCTAACTTATAAGGAACTTGAGTTTTAATAGAAATGTTTTCATCAGTACCAGTAATGAATAAACCTTTTTCATTTAGTTCTAATTTAAAATTTTCTAAAACTGCTTTAGCGTTCTTACTGGAAATCGCTCTTGAAGCAATGTTTAGACCTTTAAGGAATTCTTCACGCTTAATTGTAAATCTCATACTTATTCTTTCCCTTTTTATATATTTATTATATTAATAATAATTATTGAGTCGGTGGATATTGTGGATAACTCAAGAATTCTACTTTAGAAATATTTTACCACAGTCCACTTTAAATTGATATTTTTTATTTTTAATAAAATCAATTAGACTTTAACTTCTTTTGTAAGGTGTTGATAACCGCTTTTAATGACTCGTCAGTTTTCAACATACTTTCCACCTTCGCAATGCCGTTCATCACAGTGGTATGATCACGACCTCCGAAAGTGTTACCAACCTTGGTTAATGGAATGTCTATATTAATTCTTATTAAATACATAGCGATGTGTCGCGCTAAGGCAATTTGCCCTGTTCTCACTTTTCCAATCAACTGTGATGGAGCGAGATTGTAGTAGTCTGCAACAACGTTAATAATCTTTTGTTCAGACAACTGTGCGGCGACGTTTTTGATACCGGTAATACTTTGTACAGCTTCAATCGCAACATCGAGTGTAATCCTCTCAACTTGCTTCATAGAAGTGACGTAGAAAATTAACCTATTAAAAGCACCATCTAATTCCCTAACATTGCTACTGAATTTTTCAGCGTAGAAGTAGAGAACTGCTGGATCGAAATCATCGACATTAAGACCTTCGTTTTTAATTTGCTTTTCAAGAATCTTCACACATGTATTTGTGTCTGGATTGTTGATTTTTACGGTGAGGCCTTGGCTGAATCTGGTAATAAGACGATCTTCTAATCCTTTTAATTCATTAGGCTGTCTATCAGATGTGATGACGATTTGTTTGTTACTATTTACCATCTTCTGATAGATGTAGAAAAACATCTCTTCAGTTTTAACCTTATTTTCGAGGAATTGAACATCATCGAATAAGAGCACATCAACAGTGGAGAAGAAGTCTTTTAATGTCTCGGATTCCTTTTCACCTTTGACGAATTTTACATATTCTTCAACAAAGTCATTCGCATCGATATAAAGAACTTTCGCTCCTGGCTTACTAACGTTTTTGATGTAGTTACCGATGGAGTGAAGTAAGTGTGTTTTACCTAAACCAGAATTTGAATAAATGAATAATGGATTGAAAACTTTACCTGGATTTTTAGCGATTACAGTGGCGGCGCGATAAGCTTCGTTATTAAATTCACCTTCAACGAACGAATCAAAAGTTAAATTACTCTTTAATTCTGCATCCTTAAAGAAGACTGGTTCTTCACTAGCCTTTTTAATAGAATTTTGTTGATTGTTGCTTTTAGCAACATCTTCTGGAAGAACGAATTTAAAATTACAATTTCTTTCAGTGACATCGTAAAAAGCTTCTTTTACTAAATCTATATATTTAGAAGATAACAATCTTTGGGATGTGAAGTTCTTCACCATGACTACGACTGAGTCACCTTCAAAGCTGTGAATGAAGGAGTCGGCGAAGAAAGTATCAAATATTTGCCTTTCTTGTAGTCTTTCATCAATGATTTTTAACGTTTGTTCCCACATTCGGGCAATTTCTGATACTGAATTATTCATAACGGTCACCTATTTCGTGTCAACTATTATAAAATAATTCACATTCGTTTTGTATGAAGATTTCCACATTTTTAAGTTTTCCACATTGAGAGTGTTTCTTTTTATCCTTTAAGGGAGTTTTCCACATTTCCACATCTTTATTTTTGTGGATAAGTTTTCCACTTTTCAACAGCCTGTGGATTTGTGGAAATATCTAAAAATCACCACTGCTTATCACATAAAAAATATGTAAAAATCCTATTTTGTTTGCATTTATTAATAAATGTTGTTAAACTCTTACCGCTATGTAATAGGAGGTTTCTTTTATGAAAAGAACATATCAACCAAGCAAAATTAAACATCAACACAAAGCCGGATTCCGTGCTCGTATGAAATCCGCAACTGGTCGTAACGTTCTCGCTCGTCGTAGAGCTAAGGGCAGAAAAAAATTAGCTGACTAATTTAGAGGAAAATTATGAAAGTTATTAATCGTATTAAAGCAAGTGATGACTTTGCTCTAGCGATTAAAAAAGGCAGAGCGCAGCGTAACCAATCGTTTGTCATCCACTATCGCCCAAATGAATATGCATATACACGAGTGGGCATTTCTGTTTCTTCTAAGTTAGGTAACGCTGTTGTTCGCAATCTCATCAAAAGACAAATTAGATCAATGTGTGATTCGTTGATCGACTACAATTCTCAATCATTCGATATTGTTATCATTGCTAAAGCAAATTTCCTTAATCGTTCGTATGATGATAACAAGCAATTATTGCAAGAATTATTAAAATTTTAAGATAGGACTTATTAAATGAAAAAAAGAACAAAACTACTCACAGGAGCATTGACAGTTCTTGCTGGTGTGCTTCTTTTATCTAGTTGTACCGCTTCATTTTGTTCAGAAACTGATAAAGCTCATATCCTTTATGCTTTTGATTACGGCGTTAGTGATTACTATGACGCCGAACAAGAAGGTGCCCAACTTCCAGAAGGCGCTAAGCCAGTATTTGAAGGTAACACAAAAGTTTATTACACAGTAAATGTACCAACAAATAACGCTAGTGGTATTGGAAGAGCAAATGGCGAAGCTGTTAAAGCAGGTCTTCAAACACCAAGTAATGCTTACTTTGTAAAAGTAGACCAATATGTCTTAGACAATGCTTTAAAGTCATATAAAGGTGCGTCATATGATGCTTCAACAATCACATTTGGTGATGTTGTTGTGGCTTTAGACCAATTTGGTTATCAAAAGTTCTCTGGTGAAAAACTTTGGGACAACTGGACAAAGATGAACCAAGACATCAAGAATATGACTAGTGATCCTGCAAATGGTATTACATTAGATGATATACCAACTAATGACTATTTAACTTTGTACAAAAATGGCTTGAACACCATTATTTCCTCATATCGTTCATGCTTATCTATTAGTACTGCAGAATATGGTTACTATGGCTATGCCAATGGTGCGAAATATCGCACAAGCGATAAAGTTCCAGTTCAAATCGAAGCTAAAACATGGGCCAAGGCCTGGAATGTTAATGGTAAATTCACATTCTTTGAAGGTTTATTAGTTTATCCAATCGGCTGGTTAGTCGAAACATTTGTTAGCTCATTTAAAAATGGTGGTGTAGCTGGTGGTTTAGCTCAGCTCCTCGCTATTTTCCTCATCACATTTATCGTCAGATCATTAATGCTTGCTGTTACTATTAAGTCCACAGCGGCTAATGCGAAGATGCAACAATTACAACCAGAAATCACAAAGATTCAAAACAAGTATCCAAATTCCAATACAAACAATTACGAGAAACAGCAAATGGCTGCGGAAATGCAGAAACTATATAAGAAGAATAAGATTAATCCTCTTAGTTCACTATTAGTGATGGTTGTCCAATTCCCAGTATTTATCTGTGTTTGGGGTGCTTTACAAGGTTCCGCCAGTTTGTCTTCTGACGCCTTGTTCGGTTTACATCTTTCTGATTCCATCAATACCGTTTTATTTAATGCAGCAAACTGGGGCAATGGTAGCGCTGTTGCGGCATTAATCTTGTTCCTTTTGATGGCAGCGGCACAAGTTGTTTCTATGCTTCTCCCACAATGGATTCAAAAAGTAAAACGTAAGAAAATTGCTAGTTTAGGCAAAAATCCTGCCCAAACTCAACAACAAAACACTATGAAAATGTTCACCTATATCATGATGGCCATGATTATTTTCATGGGCTTCACGTTACCAAGTGCTATGGGTGTTTATTGGTTCGTCGGTGCTTTATTCTCAATCGTACAAACTTTAATTATCGAGAAAATCACCGCTTCTAGAGCCAAAAAGAAAGGAAGATAATATTGTATGAAACAATATACAGGAAAAACCGTTGAAGAAGCTTTACAAGCTGCTTCTACTGAAACAGGTATTGAAGTTGATGAACTTATTTATATCGTTTCAGATAAGAAAAAAGGTTTATTTGCGAAAAAGATTATCGTTGAAGTCTATGACTTAGCTGACGTCATTAGATTTGCGGAAGATTATATCTTAGGTGTTGTTGATGCCTTAGAAATCGAAAGCACAGTTAACACTAAATTAGATGACCAAGTCATCAGAATTACCATTGATTCCACACACAATCCAATCTTAATTGGTAGAAATGGTAAGACATTACAAGCTCTTAACGAATTAGTTAAGTTAGCAGTCAGCAACCACTTCCATAAGAGATTCAGAATCTTATTGGACATCAACGGTTATAAAGATAATAAGTACTCTCGCTTAGTGCGTATGGCTAGAAGATTGGGCCACGATGTGCAAAGAACAAAAACAACTTACACATTTGATCCAATGCCAGCAGATGAAAGAAGAGCGATTCATAATGCCTTAAATAATATGCCAAATGTTCGCACTGAATCCATCGGTGAAGGCGCACAAAGACAAGTACAAATTATCTACGTTGAATAATTAAAAAATACACCCTTTAGGGTGTTTTTTGACTCAGTAAAAATATGTTTGAAACAATTGTAGCTTTAGCGACCGCGCCTATTAAATCCGCTTTAAGCATCATTAGATTATCTGGTGATGACGTTTTAGACGTGGTCAGCAAATGCTGCAGTAAAGATTTAAGAAACATCAAAGAACGTACGATTCTTTATGCTTCTATCGTAGATAAAGGTGAAAAAGTAGATGATGTAGTCCTATTAGTGTATAAAGGACCAAAATCATTTACTGGTGAAGATAGTGTTGAAATCATTTGTCATGGTTCTCCACTTATTTCTAAACAAATCGTGGAAATTTGTATGCAAAATGGGGCAAGAATGGCCACGAATGGTGAATTCTCTTCACGTGCTTTTATGCACAATAAAATTGACCTTGTGCAAGCGGAAGCGATTAATGATGTGATTAATGCGACCACGAAAGAAGCGAAGAAATTAAATCTTTTATCTTTAGATGGTAAGACTAGTGAATTACTTAAACCAATCAAGACTAGACTTGCTGATATTCTCTCTTTAATTGAAGTCAATATCGACTATCCAGAATATGAGGATATTGAGGTCGCAAATAAGGACAAAGTAGTAGCCGTGTCGAATGAATTGATTGAAAAGATTGATCTATTAATCGCTGATGGACAAAAGGCTCAAATCATTAATGAAGGCGTAAAAGTCGCGATTGTGGGTAAGCCAAATGTTGGTAAATCTTCTTTGTTGAACGCCTTTTTAGGTGAAGATAGAGCGATTGTTACTGAAGTCGCCGGCACTACTCGTGATGTTATTGAAGGTCACGTTAATATTGATGGTGTTGTCCTTCACTTATATGACACCGCGGGTATCCATGAATCTAACGATAGAATTGAATCTATTGGTATTGAAAAATCTAAGAAAACAATTAACGATGCGGACGTTGTTATCGTTGTTTTGGACGGATCAAACGAATTAGATGACGAAGACAAACAAATATTAGAATACACAAAAGAATTACACCCAATTGTTGTTTACAACAAAGCTGATATCTCTTCTCAAGATGGAAGACTATCAATTTCTGCGTTAAACAACAATATAGAGCCTTTAATTAAAAAGATTAAAGAAGTAATCGGTCTAGATGAAATTAGTTTCTCTAAACCGGCTTTAAATAACGCTAGACAAATAGGTTTATTAAAGAAAGCTAAAGAAGCTATCTTAAAAGCTAAACAAGATGCGGAAAACGATTTAACAATCGACTTAGTTTCCGTTTCATTATTAGAGGCTTATACCGCTATATTAGAAATCTTAGGCGAAGCTAATCAAATGGACTTAGCAAAAGAGATTTTCTCGCGTTTTTGTGTGGGTAAATAATGAAGTTAATTGATACACATTGTCACCTAAATGACCAAGCATTATACCAAGATTTGGATAATGTTATTTCTCGTGCATTACAAACAGGCATCGAAAAAATGGTTGTCATCGGCTGGGATAAAGAAAGTAGTGAAACCGCTATTAAAATCGCTGAACAATACCCATTTATTTATGCATGTGTCGGATTTCATCCTGAAAATCTCGATGGCGTAGATGAGAAAACCTTATATGAAGTATTAAATCTATCAAAACATCAAAAAGTCGTGGGAATCGGGGAAATCGGACTAGATTACCACTGGGAAAAAGATCCTGCGAAACGCGAAATTCAAAAAGAATTCTTTATTAAGCAAATTGAATACGCAAACGAAAATGGATTACCAATTTCAATTCATAGCCGTGAAGCATTCCAAGATACGTTAGAAATACTTAAAAATCATAGACCACAACACGGTGGAGTTATGCATTGCTACTCTGGAAGTGTGGAAAATATCAATGACATAATTAACCTAAATTTGTATATTGGACTTGATGGACCAGTGACATTTAGAAACGCTAAAACGCCTAAAGAAGTGGCCGCTGAAGTACCACTAGAAAGACTAGTTTTAGAGACTGATTGTCCATACCTTTCTCCACATCCATTAAGAGGCACAGTTAACGAACCAGCGAACCTCATTTTAATCGCGGATGAAATTGCCAATATTAGAGAAATGTCTAAGAAGCATTTAATAGAAGTTGTATACGAAAATTCGTGCAAATTATTTAATTTATGAAGATGTATTTAGATGGTGTTTTGGTGGTTGAAGGAAAAGAAGATGCCTCTTATCTTTCTAACTATATTGCTTCTGAAATAGTGGTGGTTAATGGCTATGAATTAGACCCTAAAACTATCGCCTATCTTAAAGGTAAAAAAGTTATCGCACTTTTAGATCCAGATGAGGCTGGAAAAGCTATAAGAAAAAAGCTAAACACTATCATATCTGACCTAATTAATGTAGAAATCGATATTAATAAGTGTAATAGGGGTAAAAAGAACGGTGTTGCGGAGTGTCAGATAGATGAATTGATTGGCAAATTGCAGGCTTTTTCAGTCAAAAACCCTGAAATACCCCAAAATATCGCCATTTCTGATTTATATAACTTAGGAATAATAGAAAATAATGAATTGAGGCAATATGTCACTGAAAAACTCAATTTGGGCAAGTGTAATAATAAACAATTACTTAAAAGATTGAATCTTAATCAAGTACAATTAGATTTGTTAAAGAAAATAGTGGAAGAATATCATGGAAATTAATCGTTCTAACATCAATGAAATAGTCACTAAAGCTTCCTTAAGACCAGACAAGGATTATGGACAAAACTTTTTAGTGGAACCATCCATCTGTGAACGCATCGTGGATGCTTTAAATCTTGATGAAAAAGATTGTGTTTTAGAAGTTGGCCCAGGCTTAGGAAGTTTGACTCATTTTGTGAGTTTGAAAAATTCTAAATATGATGCTGTGGATATTGATCCTAGAATGGTTAATTTTTTACGCGTTGTTTATCAAGGAAATCAAAATATTCAAATCATCGAAAGCGACATCAGAAAACATGATGTTTCTAAATACAATAAAGTCATTGGCAATTTACCCTACAACATTACAACTGAAACAATACAATTCTTTTTAACAAACGCTACTAGCGCTAAACGCATGGTGTTTATGATTCAAAGCGAAGCGCTTAATCGTTTTTATGATGTCAAAGGTAAAGAATATGGACCAGTTTCTGTGTTATTGCATTTACTCGGAAGCATTGAAAAACTGTTCACTGTTAAAGCGGGATCGTTCTATCCAGCGCCTAAATGTAGTTCAGTAGTATTTGCTATTAACATTGATGAAACAAAAGATAGAGAATCTGCTATTGGAACGTTCAAATTAGCGAAGTCACTTTTCTTAAACCGTCGTAAAACAATCCAAAACAATTTAGTTAATGCTTTAAAAGATAAGGAACTAGTCACTAAAGTGTGTGGAGACTTAAATATTAATCCACTTTCACGTCCTGAAGATCTCTCTCCAGAAACATATTTAGCGATATACCACTATCTACAAAACTAATTACACCTATTAAAAATACTTTTTAAGTAGTAAGATTATATTGAAGATGAAAAGTTTACACGTTCGTAGTTATGCGAAAATCAATCTTTGCTTAAATATTACTGGTAAGCGTGAAGATGGGTTCCATGAATTAGACATGGTAATGTTACCTATCTCTTTACACGACTCATTAGTGATTGATAAGTTAAACAAATCACCAGATAACTTTGTTACTGTTGATGATTTTTCCATTGGTTCATTCACCTATAACTTAGCTACTTTCTCAATCGATAAACTTCAAAGCATTTATAAGTTTAATCAAAAATTTAGAATCCTTATTCATAAAGTTATTCCTATCCAAGCGGGTTTAGGTGGTGGCTCTTCTAACGCGGCTTGCACAATGAAAGCAGTGAACACGTTACTTAATTTAGGGGCGACAGATGAACAATTGATGGAAATTGGTAAGTCTTTAGGCTGTGATATTCCTTTCTTTGTGAAATGTGAACCTGCTAGATGCCAAGGTATTGGTGAAAAGACCACTCCAATTAAGATTAAAAATAACTATTACGTGTTAATTGTTAAACCTGAAGCAGGTTGTTCCACTAGAGAAGTATATGCGGTCGCAGATACTATGAATTTAACATCTTGTGATGTTGATACAGTCATCAAAGCTTTAGAAGAAGGCGATGATGAATTATTAGCTAATAGCATTTCTAATGCTTTACAAGCCCCTGCTATTTCTTTAGTACCTGCTATCCAAGCAATTATTGATGAATTAAAAGCGGATGGACTTAAGATTGTGCAAATGTCTGGTTCAGGTTCCGCTGTATTTGCATTGAGCACAGATAAAAAACTATTGAAGAAAGTCTTCAAAAAACTAGCAAACAAATACCAGGTTGAATTAGCCAAGGTATTGAAAAAATAAAAAACATAATTTTTACATAACATAATGGAGGTTCTTTTATGAACAAGTATGTAATCGTATTAGCTGCTGGTAAAGGAACTGGAATGAATTCTCGTGATCCAGAGCATTCAAAGGTTTCTTATCCAATCTTAGGAAAACCAATCATTAACTATGTTATTGATGCGGTTAAACCATTAGATCCACAACAAATTGTGACTGTTGTTGGTTTCGGTGGTGAATTAACAAAATCATTAGTGGAAAAAGAATCTGATGTCGTTTGGCAAAAGAGATTATTAGGTACAGGTCACGCTGTTTTACAAGCAAAACCATTCTTAGAAGGTAAGCCTGGCCAAACATTAGTTATCTATGGTGATACACCACTCGTAGAAACTGAAACATTACGCCAAATCTATCACATTCACGAAAAGAACAAATATGATATGACTGTTGTTTCTGCGGTTTTGGAAAATCCAAAAGGATATGGTCGTATCTTACGTGAAGATAAGAGTAATCGTATCTTAGCGATTAGAGAAGAAAGTGACTGCACATTCGCTGAATATGAAATTAACGAAGTTAACACTGGTATCTGTATCATTGATAACGAATTATTATTCAAATACATTGAAAGATTATCAGTTGATAACAACAGACACTTATTCTACCTCTCTGAATTAGTTCAACTCTTCATCCAAGATAACTACCATGTTGGTGTTTTCGTGGCGGAAGAAATGAAAGAAGTTTATAGCATTAATAACCGTGTCCAATTAGCGTACGCCGCTAAAATCATGCGTAGAAGAATTAACCAAAAATTAATGCTCTCTGGTGTTTCTATTGAAGATATTGATTCCGCTTATATTTCACCAGATGTTGAAATTGGCCAAGACACAGTTATTCGTAGCAACACAACCATCTTAGGTAAGTCCAAAATTGGTGAAGCTTGCTCCATTGGTCCAAACACTATTCTTAACAACGTTGAAGTCGGTAATGAAGTGGAAATTATCTCCTCTAATTTAGATGGTGTTAAGGTCGAAAACTCCGCAAAAGTCGGTCCTTTTGTGGAAAAACACGGTAAATAGTATGCAAATAGTCGAGAGTTTCGGTAAGAACGTTTTTGTTGGTGAAAAGATGGTCGGATATATCGACCGTGAAGGTATTTTCATTAACCGTCAAAAGTTCGCGGATATCACCCCAGAAGGTGAGATCTCTTTTGGCACCAAAAAGCTCGGTTATGTCGATGATGATGGCTACATCATTATCAAAGATAAAGAAGTTGGTTATATCGATAATAACAATAACTTCGTATTTTACGATATTAAATTTTAGGTGATTATATGATTGCGATTGGTATTGATATTGGTGGCATGTCAATTAAAGGTGCGGCGGTTGATAGTAACGGCCGTGTCTATGACAAATTCAGTATGCCTTTTGTTAAAGGCGAACCTGGTGAAGAAACCATTAGAAAATTAGCGGCGTTAGTGAAAGAATACATTGCTTCCCAACATTTAGAAGGCAAGATTGCCGGTATTGGTATCGGTTCTCCTGGTACTTTAGATGTGGAAAAAGGCATTGTTAACTACGCGAATAATTTAGGTTGGAATGAATTACCAGTAGCAAAAATCATGAATGAAATACTCCCATATCCAATTAGATTAACCAATGACGCGAACGCGGCGGCATTAGGTGAGGCTAAGTTTGGTGCGGGTAAACAGTATGAAACCGTTATTATGCTCACATTAGGCACAGGCGTTGGTGGTGGAATTATTATCAACGGCAAACTCTACGAAGGCAATCAAGGCAAAGGCGGTGAACTTGGTCACGTTGTCATTGAAGTCGATGGTGAACAATGTTCATGTGGTAGAAAAGGCTGCTTAGAAGCCTATGCCTCTGCGACCGCTTTAATTAGAGAAACTAAAAAAGCCATGCGTTTAAATAAACGCTCATTAATGTGGCAAATCAGTCCTGAAATCGAATTAGTGGGTGGCAAAGTAGTGTTCGAAGCCTCCGCTAAGGGCGATAAGGCTGCTAAAGAAGTTTTAAATAACTACATCAAGTATCTTGGTGAAGGTATCTTAAATTACTGCAACATCTTTAGACCAAATGTTGTAGTCCTTTCAGGGGGTATCGCTAATGCTGGCGCACCGCTTTTTGATCCATTAAACAAATATATTGAAGAACGTTTTTATGGATATAAAGCGACACCAGAAGTTAAAGTTGTACCTGCTGAATTAGGCTATGATTCAGGTAAGATTGGTGCCGCAGCATTATTTTTCAAATAAACATCAAAAGGAGATTTTATTATGCAATTAGTAATTATGGCCGCTGGTATGGGTAGTCGCTTTGGTGGCCTAAAACAAATGGAGCCAATGGATGACTATAACAATTTTTTATTAGACTATTCCATTTATGATGCCAAACGCGCTGGTTTCAGTAGTGTTGTCTTCATTATCAAGAAAGATTTCTATGAAGCTTTTAGAGACACTATTGGTAAAAGAGCGGAAAAAATCATCAAAGTGGAATACGCTTTCCAAGATTTAAATGACCTTCCAGAAGGTTTTAAATGCCCAGAAGGTAGAGAGAAACCATGGGGCACCGCTCATGCAATTTACGCGGCACGTGACCTAATTAAGGAAGATTTCATTGTTATCAACGGTGATGATTTCTATGGCAAAGAAACATATGAAGTCGCTTATAAATACCTCGCCTCCTTACCACAAGGTAGTAAAGGTAAATATGCGATTGTTGCTTTTGAAGCCAAGAACACTATGACTGAAAATGGTGCAGTTAAAAGAGGTGTGGCCTTCCAAGATAAGAATGGCTATTTAGAAAAATTAATCGAATCAAGTATCTACGCTAAAGGCGATAAAGTTGTTTGTGAACCATTAGATGGCACACCAACATTTGAAACAGAACCATCCCAATTAGTGTCCATGAACTTATTCTGTTTCAATAAAGATCTTATTCCTGCTTTAGGTGAAAAGTTCCCACTTTGGTTAAAAGAAAACATTAACGTTCCTAAGTCAGAATTCTTAATTCCAACAGTCGTTGATGAATTAGTTCACGAAAATAAGGCCACAGTGCGCTTATTATCCACTCCATCAGTGTGGTTCGGTGTTACTTATAAAGAAGATAAACCAGGTGTTGTTAAAGCCTTAAAAGCCTTAGTGGATAAAGGTGAATATAAAGAAGGTTTATATTAATTCAACAAATCCAAGATTAAATTTTTTAATCTTCTCATCATGTGTTATAAGTTTCATCATATGACTTGCACTTTGACACGTTAATATTTGATCAAATGGATCCAAATGTGAAGATAAGTCGTTTGTGTCATATGTTGAAATACAATCAACACTGATTGACAAGAAAATATAACCAGCCCTTTGACAATAGTCTCTTATTTGAGAAGCTGAAAACGGCATTTTGTCAGGGCTTTTTTTATGTTTGATTGCTATTTCCCACAATGATGCAACAGAAACATACACCTCGTTGTTCTCACTAATTATTTCTTCTCTGATTTCAAATGGTAATCTAGGAGAATCTTCTAATGCCCAAAGTAAAACATGTGTATCTAAAAGTAATTTCATAAATTATAGCCCAAAGTCCTCAATTTCGATCGAATTTAAATCATCAACGGTGATGTCAAAACCTTCCATCTCTTTTTTTGCGGCACCAATTCTTTTACTGTTCTTTTTTGCTATTCTAGTGATTTGAGCAGTTGGTTTGCCGTTTTTAGAAATGATGATTACATCCTCAGTCCCGTCGGCTATCATCTGAATAATTTTTGAAAAGTTTGCTTTGGCTTCATAGATATTAATTTCCATTTTAATCTCCTAGTCTGACTAGTCTAGTCAAGTAAATTATATATATAAAAATTCATTAATGAAAGTTTTTTCTTTCAAAATCTCTTTTATATAACTATGATTATCACGTAGGAACTTTTTTATTTATAAATAAGTTCGTAATAGATAGGATTTCGTTCAACCGAATCGGAGGAAGAAATGAAAACACTTATCATGTTATCTGCCATGCCTGGTAGTGGTAAATCTACCTGGGCAAAAGCGTACCAAGAGGCTCATCCACATACTTTGATTGTCTCTAGTGATGAAATTAGATTCGAACTCACTGGTCAGACACAGGATTTTTCTAAGCAAAAAGAAGTATGGGAGCTTTTTTCTTTTAGAATTCATGAATACGCGAAAAAGTATGATGACGTCACTGTAATTTTAGACGCTTTAACTGACTTGAACATGCTACGAGAAAAGTACGTTAAAGAGAATCCTGAATTCGATGAATATGTTTTAGTTTTATTCCCACGCACAGCTGAACAAATTCGTTTTTATAACAAACAAAGAAAAGAAACTTCAATTGTGCCAGATCAACAACTAGAAGTTTTGATGAAGAAATGGGAAGAACCTACAGAAGAAATTAAAAAGCTATTCAATAGAGTAGAAGAAATTCATTGGTAAGGAGAAAATTATGAGCGGAAATGTCAGAGATCCAAACATGCAACGTATCACTAATAGGGAATTAGCGAATGCGTTCATCGAACAACAAATTAAAGAAATTAAGGCACAAGTGGGTGATAAGAAAGTGTTATTAGCCCTCTCAGGTGGTGTTGACTCATCAGTCTGTGCAGCCTTATTAATCAAAGCAATTGGTAACAACTTAACATGTGTTCACGTTAATCATGGTTTATTAAGAAAAGGTGAACCAGAACAAGTTATTAAAGTGTTTAAAGAACAATTAGGCGCTAACTTAATCTATGTTGACGCAGTTGATGAATTCTTAGATGCTTTAGCGGGTGTTGAAGATCCAGAACAAAAGAGAAAAATCATTGGTAAAATCTTCATCGATGTCTTTAAAAGAGAAGCGCAAAAACTCAATGGTATTTCTTTCTTAGGACAAGGCACCATTTATCCTGACATTTTAGAATCCAAAGGTTTAAAAGCTCACCACAATGTTGGTGGTTTACCAGCGGAGCTCGGTTTTGAACTCGTCGAACCAGTGAAATTATTATATAAAGACGAAGTTAGACAAGTTGGTGAAGCCCTAGGCTTACCACGTAATATGGTCTACCGTCAACCATTCCCAGGACCAGGTTTAGGTGTCCGTTGTGTTGGTGCGATTACAAGAGATAGATTAGAAGCTGTTAGAGAAAGCGACGCTATCTTAAGAGAAGAATTCGCTAACGCGGGATTAGATCAAAAAGTATGGCAATACTTCACCATCGTTCCACCAGTCAAATCCACTGGTATTAAAGATGGTCAAAGAACATTTGAATGGCCTGTTGTCATCCGTGCAATTAACTCCGTTGATGCCGTTACAGCGACCATTGAAGAAATTCCTTATGCACTTTTAAATAAAATAAGAGATAGAATTTTAAATGAAGTTAAAGGCGTAAATCGTGTATTATATGATTTAAGTAATAAACCATGCGCCACAATTGAATGGGAATAATTAGAATTCTTTTATTTTTCATTCATCAGCATTGAGGAGGAAATTACCATGAAAGAAAATCGTGAGATAGTTTTATCAGAACAAGAAATCCAAGATATTTGTAAAGATTTTGGTAAAAGATTAACAGAAGAACTTAAAAACGAAGAAAAAACTCCGCTCTTTTTAGGCGTCATGAAAGGCGCTTTAAACTTCATGTTCGATTTAATTAAACGTATTGATAGACCTATTTATACAGATTTCATTCAAATCTCTTCTTATGCTGGTGTGCAATCAACAGGAAAGATTAATCTTAAAAAAGATTTTGATATGGACATTAAAGATCGCACAGTCGTGGTCGTGGAAGACGTTGTGGATACAGGTATTTCTATGAAATATCTTATTGATCACTTAAACGAAAACTATCAACCAAAAAGAATTATCATCTGTGCTTTATTTGATAAAGAATATGCCAGATGTGAAGATATTAAAATTGACTACTGCGGTAAAGTTCTTAAAGAAAACTCTTTCCTCGTTGGTTATGGCTTAGACTATAACGAATTAGAAAGAAATGTTCCTTATGTTTACATCGCTAAACCTGAGGACATTGATAGATGGAATGAGGAGATTCAAAAATAATGAAATCATTAGAAGAACGCATTTTAAAAGATGGTGTCATCATTAATAACGATATATTAAAAGTAGATTCATTTTTAAATCACCAAATCGATGTGGCTTTAGCCAGAGATTTAGCTAAAGAAATCACTGAACACTTTAATGGTGATGGCGTTAATAAAATCTTAACCATTGAAACTAGTGGTATTGCTTTTGCTTACGCGGTCGCACAAGAAATGGGTGATTTACCATTAGTGTTTGCTAAAAAGAGTAAATCCGCGACTGTTGGTAATGATGTTTATACCGCTCAAGTTAAATCATTTACTCGTAATACAGTTTCACCAATTACTGTATCCAATAAATATATCAAACCAAGCGACACGGTACTTATTGTTGATGACTTTTTAGCGGAAGGAAATGCCGCTTTTGGGTTATTAGATATCTGCCGTCAAGCAGGTGCGAAAGTTGTTGGTGTTGCTGTCGCTATTGAAAAAGGTTTCCAAGGTGGAAGAAGAAGATTAGAAGCCGAAGGCCTTAAAGTCTATAGTGGTGCGAACGTGAAAGAATTCAAGGATAACAAACCAGTTTTCTAATATGAAATATTTGAAGGTATTACTTTTTGGTATTTTTGCGGGCTTAGCTATTGGTCTAGGTTCATTTGCTTTTACCATTACTAAATATCTTCTCCCAGGGACTCCTGGAGCAATATTTGCTTCTGCTTTATTTTCAATCGGTTTAATCCTAGTCTGCGTATTAGGCTTACAACTCTATACCGGTAAGATTGGTGTGGTATTTGATGACCGTGAGAAACTAGTGGAAAACGCGATTAATTTACCAATCATGCTCGTCGGTAATGCGGTAGGCGCTTTTGCGTTAGGCATTCTTTGTCACTTCATCTTTATGAATGTTGAAGGAGTAAATAACACAATTATTGCTATTAGTAACGCTAAAACAGGATCAAATATGGTTTTCTTAGAAGGTATCTTCTGTGGCGCTCTTGTGTATATTGCAGTTTATCTATATAAAAACTTACAAAACTGGGGCATGAAGATTATTGGTATTATTGTGGCCGTTACATTATTCGTTTATTGTGGTTTCCAACACTGTATCGCTAATATGTTTTATTTCGGTATGGCATTTAACTGGAATATCAATATGTTATGGAACTTATTAATTGTGATTCTCACTAATAGTGTTGGTGCTCTTCTAGTTAGATGTATTGTTCATTTAACGGCGATTATAGCCACGAAGAAAGAAAACTAGCCAAATTATATTAATTGTAAATAAAAAGGTCGGAATGAGTTAATTCCGGCCTTTTACTTTGTAAATTGGATTATTACATGTAATAGATTTCGATATCAAATCCAGGAGTGTCATAAGTTGACCAGTCAGTAACACAAACATAGTATGTTTCATCTGGTGAGAAATAGACAACATCATAACCAGCGGTATCTTCTTGTGCTTTAAAGCCCGCTTCCACTAAAGCTTTTTCATAAGCTTCCATAGCGGCAGGGATTAAAGAGGCATCTTCATACATGACGAAGATTTCAACCCAGTCACTTTGAATTTGTGTATCAAATGTGGCTTCTCCATCCACAACGATAGGAAGGACACCTTCTAATTCTGGATGAGCAGCAAATAATTCTTCGGTTGGGAAAGTAGTTGTTTCTTGTCTTTCGTTAGCAATTTCATCAATTTGGACAGTGAAACCATCGATTTGATACATCACTGAAACTTCATATTGATTGTGTGGAGAAAGATATCTCTTGCATGCACCTTCGCCTAATTCTTCAAAATATGTGAATCCTGCATCTACTAAAGTATCTATATAAGCATCAGCTTCCGCTTTGATTTCGTCAGTATCGGTTGTTTCTAAAACAACATCGATTCTTAGTGTACTTATTTCAATAGTGGCTTTCGCACTGACAAACTCGCCTTCATATATTGGTAAATTATCAGTGTAACTATGTTTATCTAAGAAATATTGGATGTGCTGAACTTGCCATTCATCTTCTGGTTCATATTGATCAGGAGTCATGATATAGATATAAATTTCATCCCAAACATCATCGCATTCAACACCAACAATGATTTGGAAGTTTTTAGAACTGTAATATTTGACACCATCTTCATCATCAATATAGAAGAAACCATTGTTGTCTTCTAATTCGTTGATATAGTCGATAGCGATTTCCTCAACATCGATGTCAATTTCTTCACCTTGGTCATCTTCTTCATAGTAATAAGAAATAGTGATTGCTAAGCCATCTTCCGCTGGTTCAAAGGTGAATTCATCGGCTCTTCCATCTTCAAAAGCAGGAACCACGTCACTTATTTCTTCACCTAAATAGGCCGCAACTTGTGCGCTTGGCCAAGATAAATATGGAGCACGATAGAAGACAATCTTAAATGAACCAGAATCTTTATACATTTGCACAAAGATTTCATGATGTTCACTAACGTAGACTGAACCACCTTCGTTTTCTAATCTATAACCATTTTCAAGGAGTGTTTGGGTATATGAGGCAATCGCTGCTTCTTCTGTACCTTGAGGAACTTGCACAACGATATACGTACCATATGAATCATCATTTAATTGGAAACCAGTTGTTTCACCAGCATATCCAGGAACAATATCAGTGGTATAACCACCTAATAATTCAGAAATCTCATCTTGTGGGAATTCTGTGGTTGGGAATGGTTCTAAATAGATATAGAAAATTAATGTGATAACTCCTTTTTCAGGGTCATAAGAATAATCTAATCTAAATAAGCCTTTACCTTCGACCGCTTTTGTCGCGGAATAAGAATCGTTTGAATTTAAAACTTTAAAACCAGCTTCTTGTAAGGTGGTCATATAGTTTTTAGCGTCTTCTGCAGTACCACCATAGATGGTTAAGAAGGCCACAACCATATCAAGATCGCCTTTTTCAAAGAAGTATTCATTAGTGTCAGCTTCTTCAAAATAATATTGACCATTAGTAACGTTAAAGGCAGGTAATTCAACGTATGTACCATTATATTTAGCAAAGAACGCTTTAATAGGAGCATCGTTAAAGAAATTAACTGGTCTAAAGACAATGAGTAATGCACCGTTTTGTGCACTATATTCATAAGAAATCATATAAGCGCTATCTGGAGAAACAGCACTATATAATTCATGTTCATCTTTTCCTAAAACTGTCCAATGAGCAGCGGTTAAGATATCACTATAACCAGCATCATCAGTAGTGGCATCCATATAGCAAACAATAGCAATGCCGTCATTACCTTCAATTAATTGATAGTAATCCGCTTGGATAGCAGGAACTGCTTCCTTAGAAGTAAAGTATTTGTCTGCAACATAGTTAGCAAAATCAGTTGGGAAAGCATAATAATATGGGTCCATAGCGACAATCGCTAATTGGCCTTTGTTGTCCATAACTGTAACTTGAACAATACGTTTTCCAGCATCAGTTTGCACTGACTTTTCAAACACTAATTCAGTAGTGCTTACTAAGACATAACCATTAAAAGATAATGCTCTAGAATAACTTTCTAAAAATTCATCAGTGATTGTGCCACCCATAACGACAACTGCTTTATATTGTTCGTTATAGTTAACTTTTGATTCTTCAAAACCTGTATATGGTAGGACTTCACCATATAAGTTATCAGACATCAATTTAGCTTCTGTTTCAGTCCATGCTGCTTTAGGAGCCTTGGTAACAATAACATTAAATGAATCAGTAAATCTTCCATAGGCTACTGTTACTGGAATAGCACCAGTATTGTTAAGTGCCGCGCCATTAGCAGGGTTAGTGGTGTAGTTAGTAACAGCTTCAGTCGTGTTATCACTATATTTTGCAGCAACCACTAAGCCATTTAAGTCTAATGCTTCACCTTGAATATAAGATTTCTTCACATTTGTGGTATCTAACGCAATACCTGTTAATGTTGGAGCGGTAGAGCTTGAACTACTAGAAGATGAGCTACTTGGTAAACTACTTGAAGCACTGTTAGAGGATTCACTTGAAGAAGTTACGCTACTTGATGTAATTTCTGAAGAACTACTTGTGATAGTAGAACTTGGAGTACTACTTGGTGTTAATGAGCTAGATGTTGATGCAGGTTCATTACAACCAATCATCATTCCTAGTGTAATTGCGCCAAGAAGTATTGATTTGATGAGTGATTTTTTCATATTCTCTTCCTTTCTCGAATAGAAACGCACGATTACTATGTTATTTGTTTTTCATAGTAAAAACAACAAGAATGCTTAATTATCATTAAAAAAGCCTATCTTTTGGGTTCTCCGCCAAGAAAGGTGGACAGAAATTTAACTGTCCACTTTTTAAGTTGAAGCTTACCCAGGTTTTCTCGTTAAAAAAGTCCCCGTTATAATTG